>NZ_PSVQ01000019.1:0-60172 GCF_002932395.1 Rathayibacter sp. AY1D9 | reverse complement strand
GGCGGCGGGGGGCGCGGTCGTGGTGGCGGGGTCCGTGGTGGTGCCGGTCATGCGCGTGCCGCCCCGTAGACCTCGTAGGCCCCCGTGACTCCGCCGCCCACCGGCACGGAGGCGCCCGCGCGGCGCAGCACCGCCTCCAGCGCCGCCAGGGTGGTCAGCACCGCGTCCGTCCGGGCGTTGTAGCCCATCGTGCCGATGCGCCAGACCTTCCCGTGCAGCGGCCCGAAGGACGTGCCGATCTCGATGCCGAAGTCGGCGAGCATCTCCCCGCGCACCGCATCACCGTTCACGCCCTGCGGGATGCGCACCGCGACGACGTTCGTCATCTTGTGCCCGACGTCGCCGAACACCTCGAGATCGAGGCCGCGGACTCCGGCGAGCATCGCCGACCCGTGCAGCGCGTGGCGGGCGACCGTCTCGTCCAGGCCCTCCTCGACGACGATGCGGGCGCACTCGCGCGCGCCGTAGAGCATCGTGGTCGCCTCGGTGTGGTGGTTGAGGCGGCGCGGCCCCCAGTAGTCGAAGATCATCCCGAGGTCGAAGTAGTTGGAGCGGACGCGGCGGGCGCTGACAGTGTCGCCCTCGTCGCGGATCCCCGCCTCGATGCTCCTGCGCGACTCGATCACCGCGACGGCCTTCTCCGAGAAGGTGACGGGAGCCGATCCGGACGGGCCGCCCAGGCACTTCTGGAGCCCCGCGGTGACCGCGTCGAGCCCGAGCTCGTCGGTCGCGAAGGCGTTGCCCGCGAGGGAGGCGGTGACGTCGGTGTAGAAGAGGGCGCCGTGCTTCTCGCAGAGGGCGCCGAGCTCCTCCAGCGGCTGCGCCATGGAGGTCGACGTGTCGCCGTGGACCACGGCCAGCATCTTCGGCTTCACCCGGGCCAGGGCCTCGGCGATCGCCGACACGGGGAAGACCTGCCCCCACTCGGCCTCGATCACGTGCACCTCCGCGCCGCAGCGCTCCGCGATCTCCCGGAGGAGGTGCCCGAACCGCCCGAAGACCGGCACGAGCACGCGGTCGCCCGGCTCCAGCATCGAGACCAGCGCAGCCTCGATGCCCGCACGGCTCGTGCCGTCGACGAGCATCGTCTTCTCGTTGCGGGTGCGGAACACCTGCCGGTACAGCTCCTGCGTCTCCGTCATCGTCGCCGTCATGAACGGGTCGTACTGCCCGACCAGCTGCGCCGACATCGCACGCAGGACGCGCGGGTCCGCGTTGATCGGGCCCGGCCCCATCAGCAGGCGAGGCGGCGGATCGACGGGGAGGAACGGTGCGGGCGCGGTCATGAGCCACCTCTTCACGAGCGGGAGAGAAACAGTCGTTTCACCCGGAGAGCCTATGCGACGGACGTTTCGCCGGTGTTTCGCGGTGTGGCGGGGGTCGAGATTCTCGACAGACGCTCCTCCACAGACGTCTTCCGGAAGCGGGTTCTCCCGATCGGACGCACCTGCGGCCCGCGTGTCGGTGGTCGCTGGTTCAATACGGGTAGGGCGGACGGGATGCGGCAGGGACTCGAGGAGGTCCGCGCCCTCGGCGACCGCGCGGCGCTGCTCGCCCGCTCGGCGGCTCCGCTCCACCTCGCCTCCGCCGAGGCGCTGCACGAGGCGTACACGGCTGCTCTGCGTCGCCCGGAGGCGTTCGCGCGCGGCGGGTCTCCCGCCGAGTCGCGCGACCTCGTGGAGCGCTCCGTCCGGGCCGAGCTCGCCGTCGCACTCGCCGTGTCCGAGCGTGTGGCCGCGCGCGAGCTCGAGCACGCCCGTCTGCTGGTCGACCACCTGCCCTGCACGCGCGCCGCGCTGGCCGAGGCGCGGTTGCGCTGGGAGGCGGGGCAGATCATCTGCGGAGTCGCGGCCACCCTGCCGCCGGCCACCCTCCCGGAGTTCGACGAGCGCGCCGCGGGACTGGCCGCCTCGATGACGCCGACCCAGCTGCGGCGACGCCTCGCCCGGCTGCGGGACGAACTCCACGAGAGTCCTCTGGCCGACCGGCACGCCCGCGCTCGGGAGGACCGGTCGGTCCGGGTCTCGCCCGAGCAGGACGGCATGGCCACGCTCTGCGCGACCCTCCCCGCTCCGGCAGCGTTCGGTGCGCTCGCGCGGCTCGACCGGATCGCCCGCGCCCTCCGCGACGGGAGCGGTGCAGCGGAGAAGCGCACGCTCGCGCAGCTGCGGGCCGACGCCCTGGTCGACCTGCTCTGCGACGGCGACGTGTCCGGCACGGCGCCGGGCGACGAGCGTCCGCGCACGTCCGCTCGCGGCATCCGGGCCGAGGTGCGTCTGACCCTCGCCGCGAGCACCGCGGCCGGGCAGGACGAGACCCCCGCGGAACTGGACGGCTACGGCCTCATCCCGGCCGGCGTCGCGCGCGAGCTCCTCGGAGCCGACTCGGCCGTCACCCCGGTGCTCACCCATCCGAGCACGGGCGCCGTGGTCTCCGTCGGACGCACGCACCGCCTCCCTCCCCCGCGGATGCGCCTCGCCCTCCAGCTGCGCGACCGGACATGCCGCTTCCCCGGCTGCACCCGGCCCGCGGCGACCGCCGAGGCCGACCACACGCTCGAGTGGCGTCACGGAGGCGCCACCGCCCTCGACAACCTGGCGTCGCTCTGCGTCGCCCACCACCACGTCCGCCACGGCGACCGCTGGACCTACACGCTCCACCCCGACGGATCGGCCGACTGGACCACCCCCACGGGCCGCCGCGTGGTCACTCGTCCACCCGATCCGCCCGCGCCGCCAGCCCCGCCGCAGCGCAGGCCGAGCTTCAGCGATGCGCCGCCCCCGTTCTGACGGCGGAAGGAGCCGCGCTCCTGCGGGCATGCTCCAGCGCGTGCTCCAGCGGGCGTGCTCGTGCACGCCCGCTCGCGCCGCGCGGGTCCGAGCCGGCGGCCTGTCTCAGCCGAGGGCCGAGCCGTGGAAGACGGTCGTCCGACGCGCCCGCCGACGAACCGGTCCACCGAGCCCGCACTCGCTGCACCCGGGCTCGTTCCACCCTCCGGGCTCGGCGCCCCTGCTCACCGCTGAGATCGCACTCGAGGACAGCGGTCAGCGCAGCGACTCGGCCACGACGGCGCAGCTTCCGCCTCGGATCCACGACGAGGGACGGAGGGACGGAGCGACGGAGGGACGGAGCGACGGAGCGACGGAGGGACGGAGGGACGGAGCGAGAGAGAAAGAGAGAGGGAGAGGGAGAGGGAGAGGGAGAGGGAGAGGGAGAGGCGGCGAGCGGGAGAACGGGTCACGGCGTCCGCCCCGATTCGCGACGAGGGAGAGAACGAGCTCCGGGCGTGGCCCCTCTCAGAGCATGCCGGCCAGCTCCAGCAGTGCGAGATCCGACCCCCGCGGTCCCACCAGGCAGAGCCCCACCGGAGCGCCGCCGACACTCGACCGCGGCACCGACAGCGCCGGATACCCGCCGATCCCGGCGACACAGGTCAGGCCGAGCGTCGCCGTCCGCGCCGCGTCGATCGCCTCGGCCGACGCATCGAGGGCCGGCGCCACCGACGACGTCGACGGCAGGAGGAGCACCCGCCCCTCGAGCGCACGGTCGAGCGCCTCCCGGAACCCCGCGACCCGCGCCCGTGCGGCCGCCTCCGTCTGCTCGTCGACGAGCGAGGCCGCGTCGAAGCGCGCCTGCACGTCCGCCGCCAGCACTCCCGGATGCGCCGCGACCCACGAGCCGCTCGACCGCCACGCCTCCGCCGCCTGCACGAGCCGGAACGCCTCGAGCATCTCCGCCACGGGGGGCAGCTCGACCTCCTCGGTGCTCATCCTCCCGACGGCCGATCCGAACGCCGCCCGGACGGCCGCGTCCACTCCGCCCAGCAGTGCCGGCGCCACCGCGAGACTCCGCACCGGCGGGCCGGACGGCAGGCAGACCTCGGCCACCCGCCTCAGCGTGCCGAGGTCCCGCGTCAGCCACCCGACGGTGTCGAAGCTCGGCGCCAGCGGCAGCAGCCCCTCGACGGGCACTGCACCGTGGGTCGTCCTCAGCCCCCACAGGCCCTGGTAGGAGGCGGGTACCCGGATCGATCCCGCGGTGTCGGTCGCCAGCCCGACGGCTGCCTGCCCGAGCGACACGGCGGTCGCCGGTCCGCTCGACGATCCGCCCGGGATCGCTCCGGGCACGGCCGGATTGGGCGGCGTCCCGTAGCCGGAGTTCCGGCCGGCGATGCTGTAGGCGAACTCATCGGTCTGAGCGATCCCGCGCACCGACGCTCCCGCTGCGAGCAGCTGCGCGACGGCCGGAGCGGTCGCCGCCTCGATCGGCGCGGAAGCGAGGCGGGCCGGCACTCCCGCGCCGATCCGCTGGCCCTCGATCGCGAAGAGGTCCTTGACCGCGACGTCCAGTCCGTCGAGGGTCCCGGAGCCGGCGGCCGGCACGAGCGGCGCGCCGACGGCCCGCCAGACACGGGGGTCCAGCGCGGGCGAGGGCGCCTGCACCTGCGCGGCGCGCACCCTCCAGGTCCCGCCCTCGCGCGACCACAGCTGCGTGACGAGCCCGCGCCCGCCACGGGCCGGAGCGTTCACGCTGACCACGAGCGCCGTGTCCGCATCGACCGCCCGCACGTGCAGCTCCATCAGCTCCCGCACCGGCGCCCCGCCGCGACGACCCCGGAAGCCGGTGATGACCGCGTGGCCGACGAGCAGTCCGGAGGCGTCGCCCCGGAGCGTCGTCGGCGCGTCCACGAACGCGTCGGCGAGCGCCGCGACGTCGTCAGCCCCGAGCGCCGCCTCGTACGCCAGAACCGCGTCCACCACCCCGTCCGGCAGGTCACCCTCGAGCGTCGTCACCCGCGGGTCAGTCATCGAAGTCGGCCGTCCGGACGCGGGCGTGCACGCCCTTCACCAGGTCGACGACCTGCGAGATGTCGAAGTCGGTCGCCGCGCTGAGGTAGGCGTAGGCGTGAGCCGGGTCCATCCCGTAGCGGGCCGCCAGCAGCGCGATGGCCGCGCGGACGCACTTCTGCACGGCGACGTCCAGGTCCTCGTCCATCCCGGTGGGCACGAGGAACTCGCCGGTCTCCCCCATCGGCCCGAGCAGCTCCCCGAACGCCGCGATCGCCTCGGCACGCGGGACGACCTCCAGGCGCACCCGGACGCGCAGGCTCGCCTCCATCGCCGTCAGCGCCACCTCGCCGTCGCCCTGCGCGAAGTGGGGATCGCCGACGTACGCGAGCGCGCCCGGGACCTGCACGGGAAGGTAGAGGCTGGTTCCGGCGGTCAGCAGTGCGATGTCGATGTTGCCCCCGTGCGCACCGGGCGGCACGGAGTGCGGGCGCTCCTCCCCTGCGACGGCGACGCCCATGATCCCGAGGAACGGCCGGAGCAGGAACCGGGCGGCCCGCTCCCCTCCCGGCACCAGCGGGATGACGCCGCGGAGACCGCCCTGCGCGTCCTCGTCGACGCGCGCGAAGACGCTGAACGGCCCCTCCTGCAGCGGGTACTCGCCCGGCAGCGCCCCGCGGCCGTGCCGGTTCGAGACGACTCCGTACGGCACGCGCGGCTCGGCCTCGAGGAGGGTCATCCGGAGCAGGTCCCCCGGCAGCGCTCCGTGGACGGCGATCGGCCCCGTGACCACGTGCGGCCCGTCCGTCTCGCCGTCGCGGAACGGCCCGTCCGCGGCGAGCGCGACCGCGTCGCGCAGCACCCCCTCCGGAGCGACACCGTGGCGGCCGAAGAAGGCGACCGGATCGCGGCCCTGATCCTCCAGCACGCCCTCGTGGCTGAGCGTGTCGATGACGACCTCGGCCCCCGAGTCGACGGTGAGCACGGGGGCGTCCGCCGCGCACGGCAGGCGCCCCCACAGCACCGAACCCGGCTCGGCCGGCAGGTAGTCCACCCCCGGCGGCACTCCCTCACCGGGCTGCACCGCCCACTCCGTCCACCGCATGCGCGTCCGCCTCCCGCGCGGCCCGTCCGCGCCGTCCGACCCTAACCGCGCCGTGTTTCGAGCATGTGCACGCGTGTGCCACGATTCTCCAGACCCGCCCCCGACGACAGGACTCCCGTGTTCCGACGCCTGCGCACCCGCTCCGAGGGCGCGACCCTCGGCCTGATGCTCGCCCTCACCTTCTCGACCGGCATCATCGACGCCGTCGGGTACCTCGGGCTCGACCGCGTCTTCGCCGGTAACATGACCGGCAACGTCGTCATCCTCGGCATGGCCCTCTCCGGCGCGGCCGACCTGCCCGTGGTCGGCCCCCTGATCGCGCTGGGCGCCTTCATGATCGGCGCCGTGATCGGCGGCCGGGTGCTCCGCCCGGTGAAGAAGGGCTGGACCTCGCGCTCGACCTGGCTCTTCGCGGTGGTCGGCATCCTGCTCGGCGTCCTGGCGATCGTGCTCGCGGTCGTGCCTGAGCACCCCGAGCCGCTCGCATTCACCGTCACCGGCGTACTGGGCGGGGCGATGGGCCTCCAGGCCGCGACCGCTCGCCACCTCGCCGTCAAGGACGTCACGACGGTCGTCGTCACCTCGACGATCACGGGCCTCGCTGCGGACTCCCGCCTGGCGGGTGGTTCCGGTCAGCCGTGGTTCCGCCGCGCGGCGGCGATCGTACTGATCGCCGCGGGTGCCGGAGTCGGCGCGCTCGCCCTGCTGGTCGGACTCTGGCTCGGCCTGGCGATCGCCGCCGTCATCACGCTCGTCGCGACGCTGCTGGGCGAGCTCGTCGTCCACTCCCGGTACGCTCCGGCACCCGCCGACGCCGCCGCCTGAGGCGGCGCCTCCCGGCGCGTCAGCGCGGCAGCTGCTGGCAGTGCGGGCAGAGGTGCGAGGAGCGGTTCATGAACGGCACCCGCACGATCGCCTCGCCGCACCGGGCGCACGGCTTCCCCGTCTGCCCGTAGGCGTGCAGGCTGTGCGAGAAGTAGCCGGAGGCGCCGTTCACGTTCACGTACTGCGCATCGAAGCTGGTGCCGCCCTCGGCCAGCGCCCGCTCGAGCACCGAGCGCACCTCGGCGAAGAGGCGGCGGATGCGCGCCTCGCCGAGCGACGAGCTCGGCCGCTCCGGGTGCAGCTCCGCCGCCCACAGCGACTCGTCCGCGTAGATGTTCCCGATGCCGCTCACGAGCGTCTGGTCGAGCAGCGCCCGCTTGATCCCGCTGCTCCTCCTCGCCAGCGATGCGACGACCGAGCCCAGGTCGAAGGAGGGGTCGAGCGGATCGCGGGCGATGTGCGCGACCTGCGAGGGCACGGCGCGCAGCCAGCCGCCTCCGCGGACCTCCTCGCCCGCGTAGCCGCCCGGCGCTCCGTCCGGGGTCGGCACCAGAGCGTCGACCGCCATCGAGCCGAAGATCCGCTGGTCGACGAAGTGCAGGGCGAGCTCGCCGTGCTCGGGGTGCTCGATCCCGATCCGGATGCGCGCCAGCCGCGGCAGCGCCGCATCCGCCGTGCGCAGCAGCACCTGGCCGCTCATGCCGAGGTGCACCAGCAGCGCCTCGTCGCGGCCCGCGGGCAGCCAGAGGAACTTCCCGCGCCGCACCGCCGCTTCGAGCCGGCGCCCGACGAGCAGGCGCTCGAAGGTCCCGTGCGGATGCACGTGCCGCTTCAGCGAGCGCTCGTCGACGATCTCGACGCCGGTCACCAGCGAGCCGGTGACCGCGGGAGCGAGACCCGCCCGCACCACCTCGACCTCGGGCAGCTCGGGCACGGTCAGTCCGAGACCGCGGGAGCGGCGGGTGCGCCGGGGGCCGCCAGACGCGTCCACGCGTCGAGCGCGGCGGCCATCTCGGCCGCCTTCTTGCTCGTCCCCTCGCCGCGGGCCGTGACGAGTCCGCCGACGATCACGGTGGCGACGAACACCTTGTTGTGGTCGGGGCCGGTGGCGGCGATCTCGTAGCGCGGGGCCGGCGCACCGCGCTCGGCGGCCGCCTCCTGCAAGCTCGTCTTCGGATCCATCGAGACGCCGAAGCGGAGCGGATCGGCCCGCAGAGGGGCGATCAGGCGCAGCACCAGGTCGCGGGCCGCGTCGGGCCCGGTTCCCAGGTAGACGGCGCCGATGATGGCCTCGACGGTGTCGGCGAGGATCGACGCCTTGTCGCGGCCGCCGGTCAGCTCCTCGCCGCGTCCGAGGCGGAGGAACTCGCCCAGGCCGATGCCGCGGGCGATCTCGGCGAGCGCGACGGTCGAGACGAGGCTCGCCCGGCGCTTGGCCAGGTCGCCCTCGCTGAGGGCGGGGTACTCGGTGTAGAGCATGACGGTCACGGCCTGCCCGAGGATCGAGTCGCCGAGGAACTCGAGGCGCTCGTTGTGCGGGATGCCGCCGTGCTCGAAAGCGAACGACCGGTGCGTCAGGGCGAGCTCGAAGAGCTCACCGTCGAGGCTCACGCCGAGCGTGGCCTCCAGACGCGACCGGTCGTCGCTGGAGGGTCGTGCGGAGGTCTGGTTCACCATGGACCGCGGTCCGTTCGTCGAGGGGCGGTGCCCCGCGCCGTGCGGACCAGGAGCGGGATCAGACGTCGGCGACCTTGCGGCCCTTGTACTCGAGGAACAGCGCGGTGCCCGCGGAGTCCTCGACGACCTTGGCGCGGTGGGGAAGGCTGTAGACGACCTTGCCGTTCTCGATGGTCTTGACGAGGGTGGGGACCTCGGCCTTCCACTGCGAACGACGGGCGTGGGTGTTCGCGCGGGACTTCTTCCTCTTGGGAACAGCCATGATTCTCTCTTCTCTACCTCTAGTCGGATTCGGTGCGGGCGGTCGCGCCCTCACCGCTGTCTGCGGAAGCTCCGGGCGCTGCGGCCCCGCCGTCCCCCTCGCTCAACCCTGCGAGCGCGGCCCACCGGGAGTCGCGCGGCGCCTCGGGTTCGGGCGTGGAGGAATCGGCCAGCCGCTCCCCCGTGACGGGGTCGAGGCCCGGACAGTCCGGCCGGCAGACCGGCTGGAACGGCAGCGACAGAACCACCGCATCCCTGACCAGAGGTTCAAGATCCACGTGGTCGTCGTGAACCTCATAGTCGAAAGCTTCGTCAGAAGAGTACGCGAAAAGTTCCTGGAACTCGACATCGACAGGCAGGGAGATGTCGGTCAGGCACCGGCTGCACTCGCCGTCGGCCCTCGCCGACACCTCGACACTGGCCAGGATCCCCTCGTGCACGGACTCGAGCCGGACGTCGAGATCGACGGCCGATCCCTTGCGGACCGCGACGATCCCCTCGCCGAACTGCTCCGGCGCCTCGAGCTCGAGGCGGTGCTCGCGCATCTCGCCCGGCCGCCTCACGAGGTCGCGCACGTTCACGGTGAACGGCGTCTTCTTGAAAATAGTCACGAAGGTCCAGCCTACCCCTCCCGGCCCCCTCCGGGGCCGGGAGGGGGCCGGGAGGAGCCGGGAGGGGCGGAGTCCGGGCTCAGGCGCCGCCGGCCTCCAGCGTCACGTCGATCGGCGCGTAGTCGGCACCGCTCGTGTCCACTCCCTCGTCGGCGAGCTCCGCGAGCGCCTTCTCGATGTACTCGTTCGAGTAGGCGGTGGCGGGCGGGTCCGCGCTGATGATCGTCGCGCCCGTCTCGTTCTCCGTCTCCTTCGCGATGTCGACCGTCTGCTGCCACGCGGCCTCGTCGATCATCCCGACGCCGCTCGTCGAGGGCCAGATCAGCTTGTTGACCTCGTTGGTCATCCAGAGCTGGTGGCTGGTGCCGAGCGTGGATCCGGCCGCGGTGACGATGTCGGCCGCCGCCTGCGGGTCGTCCTTCGCGAAGATCCAGCCCTTGATCGAGGCCTTGATGAAGGCGACCGTCTGCTCGGCGTACGCGTCGTCGTCGGCGAGCCTGCCCGCGTCCGCCCAGATCGCGTCCTGGAGCATCGCGGTCCCGATGTCGTTCCAGCTGATGACGTTCAGGTCGTCCGGCTGGTACAGCTCGCCTGTGGCGGGGTTCACGGTCTCGAGGACCTGGGCGTACTCGTTGTAGGTCATCGCCTGGGCCGCGTCGATGTCGCCCGCGAGGAAGCCGTTCATGTCGAACTGCTGCTGCACCAGCGAGATGTCGTCGAGGGAGACGCCGTCCTTCTGCATGCCGGCGAACAGCTCCCACTCGTTGCCGTAGCCCCAGCTGCCCACGCTCTTCCCGGCGAGGTCGGCGGGCGAGGTGATCCCCTTGTCCTTGAAGGAGATCTGCGTGGTGGCGCTGCGCTCGAAGATCTGCGCGACGTCGGTGATCCCGGCCCCCTGCTCGATCGAGCCGAGGACCTTGGGCACCCAGGAGATGGCGTAGTCCGCGTCGCCCGAGGCGAGCACGTCCTGGGGGACGATGTCGCCGCCTCCCTCGGCGATCGTCACGTCGAGGCCCTCGTCCTCGTAGTAGCCCTGGTCGAGCGCGGCGTAGTACCCGGCGAACTGCGCCTGGGCCACCCACTGCAGCTGCAGGGTGACCGGCGTGAGGCCGCCGGAGCCGGAGTCCGACCCCGGGTCGGAGCCGCCGGAGGCGCTGCAGCCGGTGAGCGCGAGGCCCACGGCCGCGAAGGCGGCGGTCGTCGTCAGGGTGATGCGGGTGCGTCTGGTCACGGGTCCTCCTGGTGCGGTCTGCGGGGTCGCCGGTGCGGCGCGCCCCGTGGTGAGGCGGTGCAGGTGGTGCTGTGGTGCAGGTGGCGCTGATGATGCGGGCGGTGCGGATGGTGCGTCGGGTGGAATCGGGAATCGGGAATCGGGAGGATCGAGGAGGGTGCGGGGACGCGCGGCGCCGCGCTCAGCGCAGCCGGCTGCGGCGCAGCGCGAACGCCTCGAGCGCGGCCGTCACGCAGTAGAACGCGAGGCCGACGAGCACAGCGCCCAGGACGTAGGCGTAGGCGAGCGCGTAGTCGCTGCCCGAGGCCGCCGTCGTGATCGACTTGCCGAGCCCGCCCACGGGTCCGCCGAAGTACTCGGCGACCAGCGCCGAGATCACCGCGAGCGAGGAGGCGATGCGGAGCCCCGTGAAGACGTAGGGCACTGCTCCCGGCAGCGTGATCGTGCGGGCGGTCTGCCAGGGGGTCGCCGCGTAGGCCTTCAGCAGGTCGCGGTGCACCGGAGCGGCCTGCCGCAGCCCGCGCAGCGTCGTCACGTACACCGGCACGAACACGGCGAGCGCCGCGACGAGCTGCCTCGCGGTCTCGGCGTTCGCTCCGAACATCGTGTAGAGCACCGGAGCGAGGGCGACGATCGGCACGACGGCGGCCGCGGCCACGATCGGCGCGACCAGTCCGTCGAAGACCCGCGCGAGCGCCGAGAGCCCGGCGACCACGACCGCCAGCACCGCGCCGACCAGCAGGCCGACCAGCGCGTTGCGGCCGGTCACCGCGCTGCCCTCGGCGACGGAGCCGAGGTTCGCGGCGAACTCCCGTCCAATCGCCAGCGGCGACGGGAGCACGAACGGCTGGATCGCCAGAGCGGTGACCCCGGCCTGCCAGAGCAGGACCGCGGCGATCCCGAGCACGACCGGCGCGACCACGCTCCGCGCCAGCGCGGTCGTGCTCACCGGTTCTCCACTCCGCGCGGCACGGCGGCGGGATCCCCGTGCAGCAGCTCGCGCACGGCGCTCACGTCGCGGAAGAACGCCGTGTCCTCCCTGACCGCCGCGTCGCGCTCGGATGCTCCGGGGAGTCCGACCGGGAGGACGTCGCGGATCCTGCCCGGCCGCGGCGACATCACCACGACGCGGTCCGAGAGGAACACCGCCTCCGGGATCGAGTGGGTGACGAAGACGACGGCGGCGCCGGTCTCGCGCCGGATCCGCAGCAGCTCCGTCTGCATCCGCTCGCGGGTCATCTCGTCGAGCGCCCCGAACGGCTCGTCCATGAGGAGCAGGCGCGGGCTCTCGGCGAGCGCCCGCGCGATGGCGACGCGCTGCTGCATCCCGCCGGAGAGCTGGTCCGGGTAGGAGTCGGCGAAGTCGCCGAGCCCGACCAGCGCCAGCAGCTCGTCGACGCGCGAGCGCCGGGCGGTCGCGGCGATGCCGTGCAGCTCCAGCGGCAGGGCGATGTTCGCCCGGATCGTGCGCCACGGCAGGAGGCCCGCCTGCTGGAACGCGATCCCGTAGTCCTGGTCGAGCCTCGCCTGCCGGGCCGTCTTGCCGAACACGGCGATCGAGCCGGAGTCCGGCTCGTCGAGGTCGGCGATCAGCCGCAGCAGCGTCGACTTGCCGCAGCCGGACGGGCCGATCAGCGAGACGAACTCCCCCGCGGCCACCTCGAGCGAGACGTCCTGGAGCGCCGTGACGCTCGCGGCGCGGGCGGTGGTGAAGGTCCTCGTGACGGAGTCGACGACGACCGCGGATCCTGCAGGGCTCATGCGGGCTGCTCCCCTCGGCGGTACGGACGGAGGAGGGTGCCGAGCAGGGCGACGGCGCCGGCGGCCGCGAGGCCCACCAGCACCGCCCCGAGGATCGGCGCCCAGGGCTTGGCGGGGTCGCCTCCGGCAGCGGAGGCGAACTCGATGATCATTCGGCCGATCCCGCCGCGCAGGCCGATCGAGACCTCGGCGACGATCGTGCCGACGACGGCGCTGACCGCTCCGAGCCGGAGGGCCGGCAGCAGGTAGGGCACGCTCGCCGGGAGCCTCAGGCGCACCAGCGTCTTCCACCAGCCGACGCCGTAGACGTGCATCAGCTCGACCTGGTGGGCCGTCGGCGAGCCGAGCCCGCGGAGCGCCCCGATCGAGACGGGGAAGAACGCGAGGTAGGAGGCGATCAGGGCCACCGACATCCAGTTCTCCCAGGTCACCGGTCCGAGCTCGAGCTGCGACCCCCAGCGCCGCACCAGTGGGGCGATCGCGATCAGGGGCACCGTCTGGCTCAGCACGATCCAGGGCAGCACCGCCGACTCCGCCGTGCGGAACCGCTGCATCAGGAGAGCCAGGAGCAGCCCCACGACCGTGCCGACGACCCAGCCGACCGCGGCGATCCCGAGCGAGAAGGCGCTCGCCCCCACGACGGCCGACCAGAGCGCCGGGGCGTTCCGCGCTCCGGTGACCGGCTCGCCGAGCCGGGCCGCGATCTCCCAGAGGTGGGGCATCGCGATGGCGCTCGTGCGCGGGAGCACCGTGACTCCTCCGACGACCACCCCGGCCTCGGGCCCGAGCGCCTTCCAGCCCTCCCACACCAGCGCGAGCAGGAGCAGCCCGGCGGCGCCGAGCACGAGCCCGCGCGCGAGGGCCGGTCTCATGCGCGGGCCACGATGTGCTCGCGCAGCTCCGGGATGATCCGCTCGCCGTACACG
The DNA here is from genome assembly GCF_002932395.1 of Rathayibacter sp. AY1D9. Classification (NCBI taxonomy): domain Bacteria; kingdom Bacillati; phylum Actinomycetota; class Actinomycetes; order Micrococcales; family Microbacteriaceae; genus Rathayibacter; species Rathayibacter sp. AY1D9. Next base: position 46,988 of record NZ_PSVQ01000019.1, on the reverse strand, counting down.
CGCAGCGTCTCCTCCTTGTTGTCGTGCTGGAGGTAGCCCGCGAACTGCGTCACGCCGATGTCGGCGAGCGCCCGGAGCTTCTCGACGTGCTCGTCCGCCGTGCCCAGCACGCAGAAGCGCTCCACTATCTCGTCCGGCACGAAGGCGGTGTGGCTGTTGCCCGCGCGGCCGTGCTCGTTGTAGTCGTAGCCCTCGCGCCCGGCGATGTAGTCCGTCAGCGCCTGCGGCACCGCTCCGGAGGCGCCGTAGCGGCCCACGATGTCGGCCACGTGGTTGCCGACCATCCCGCCGAACCAGCGGCACTGGTCGCGCATGTGCTCCCGGTCGGTGCCGACGTACATCGGCGCCGCGACGCAGAACTGCAGCGACTCGGGATCCCGGCCGGCGTTCGCCGCCGCCTCCTTGACGGCGCCGATCATCCAGCGCGCGATGTCCACGTCGGCCAGCTGCAGGATGAAGCCGTCGCCGACCTCGCCCGCGAGCTTCAGGGCGAGCGGGCCGTAGGCGGCCACCCACATCTCCAGGGACGAGCCCCGGCTCCACGGGAACTGCAGCGTCTGGCCGTTGTACTCGACCGGACGGCTGTTGGCGAGCTCGCGGATGACGTGGATCGACTCCCGCAGCGTCTTGAGCGTCGTCGGAGCTCCTCCAGTCACCCTCACCGCCGAGTCGCCGCGTCCGATCCCGCACACCGTGCGGTTCCCGTACATCTCGTTGAGCGTCGCGTGCAGCGAGGCGATGACCGTCCAGTCGCGCGTGGCGGGGTTGGTGACCATCGGGCCGACCGTGATCCGGTGCGTCCTCTCGAGGATCTGCGAGTAGATCACGTAGGGCTCCTGCCAGAGCAGGTGCGAGTCGAAGGTCCACGCGTAGTCGAAGCCGTGCGTCTCCGCGAGGACGGCGAGCGCGACGGTGCGCGAGGCGGGCGGGTTGGTCTGGAGGACGACTCCGAAGTCCATGGGGTTCCTTCTGCTCGATCAGGTGCTGGCTCGGATCGGGTGCCGGCTCAGATCAGGTACTGGCTCAGACCGCGCGGGATGTACGCCCCGTCGCCCTTCGTGCCGACGTAGGAGCCGTCGTCGACGACGACCCTGCCGCGGGAGATCACCGTGTCGACGTGGCCGTCGATCTCGAAGCCCTCCCAGGCCGAGTAGTCCATGTTCATGTGGTGGCTGCGGCCCTCGCCGATCCCGATCGAGGTGTGCCCGCTCGGGTCGTAGACGACGACGTCGCCGTCGGCCCCGGGCTGGATGACGCCCTTCCTCCCGTACATCCCGAACATCCGCGCCGGGGTGGTCGAGGTGAGCTCGACCCAGCGCGGCAGGGAGATCTGCCCCGACACCACGCCCTGGTACATCAGGTCGATCCGGTGCTCCACCGAGCCGATGCCGTTGGGGATCTTCGAGAAGTCGCCGATCCCCATGTCCTTCTGGCCCTTCATGCAGAAGGGGCAGTGGTCGGTCGAGACCATCTGGATGTCGTTGGTGCGCAGCGACTGCCACATGTGGTGCTGATGCCCCTCCGCCTTCGAGCGCAGCGGCGTGGAGCACACCCACTTCGCGCCCTCGAAGCCCGGAGCGCCGAGCTGCTCCTCGAGCGAGAGGTAGAGGTACTGCGGGCAGGTCTCGCCGAAGACGTTCATGCCGCGGTCGCGGGCCTGGGCGATCTGCTCCACCGCCTGCTTCGCGGAGACGTGCACCACGTACAGCGGCGCGCCGGTGAGGTCGGCGATCATGATCGCCCGGTGCGTCGCCTCCTCCTCCGCCTGCCAGGGGCGAGAGGTGCCGTGGAAGTACGGCGCGGTGTTCCCGGCGGCGAGGGTCTGCTTCACCAGTTCGTCGATGAGGGCGCCGTTCTCGGCGTGCATCATCATCATCGCGCCGTTCTCCGCGCCCTTCTGGAACGCCCGGAGGATCTGCCCGTCGTCCGAGAGGAACACGCCCTTGTAGGCCATGAACAGCTTGAAGCTGGTCACCCCCTCGCGCATCAGCTCGTCCATCGCGACGAGCGAGGAGTCCTGCACGTCCGAGAGGATCTGGTGGAAGCCGTAGTCGATCGCGCAGTTGCCGGCCGCCTTCTCCTGCCACGCCTGGAACCGGTCGACGACGCTCTCGCCCGGGTACTGCACCACGAAGTCGACGATCGACGTCGTGCCGCCCCAGGCCGCGGCGCGCGTGCCGGTCTCGAAGGTGTCCGAGGCGGAGGTGCCGCCGAACGGCATCTCCATGTGCGTGTGCGCGTCGATCCCGCCCGGGATGACGTACTTGCTGCGCGCGTCGATCACCCGGTCGACGTGGGCCGCCAAGTCGAAGCCCAGCAGCGTGGAGCCGGGGGCGAGGACGGCGGCGATGGTCTCGCCGTCGATCAGGACGTCTGCGGCTCCGGTGCCGGTCGCGTTGACGACCGTCCCGCCGGTGATGAGGGTCTTCATCGGTCTTCCCCGTCTCGGTCTGCGGTCACGGCTTCGGGATGCTGGTGTACGACTCCGGCCGGCGGTCCCGGTAGAACTGCCAGTCGTCGCGCATCTCCTGCACCATGTCCATCTCGAGGTCGCGGATCAGGATCTCCTCGGCCTCGCCCGAGCCCCGCTCCCCGACGAACTCCCCCCGCGGATCGATGATCTGGCTGGTGCCGTAGAAGTCGACCGCGAGGTCGCCGTACTCGTTGTCCTCCCGGCCGACGCGGTTGGGCTGCAGCACGAAGTAGCCGTTCGCCACCGCGGCCGCCGGGCCCTCGACCTCCCAGAGGCGGTTCGACAGGCCGGGCTTGGTGGCGTTGGGGTTGAAGACGAGGTGGGCGCCGTTCAGGCCCAGCTCCCGCCAGCCCTCCGGGAAGTGGCGGTCGTAGCAGATGTGGACGCCGACCTTGCCGACGGCGGTGTCGAAGACCGGGTAGCCGAGGTTCCCGGGCCGGAAGTAGAACTTCTCCCAGAAGCGGTCCAGGTGCGGGATGTGGTGCTTGCGGTACTTGCCGAGGATCGTCCCGTCGGCGTCGACCACGACCGCGGTGTTGTAGTAGACGCCGGTCTGCTCCTCCTCGTAGATCGGGAGGATCATCACCACGCCCAGCTCCTTCGCGAGGGCCGCGAAGCGCTGCACGATCGGCCCGTCGGCGGGCTCGGCGTAGCGGTAGTACTTCTTGTCCTGGGTGATGCCGAAGTACGGGCCGTAGAACAGCTCCTGGAAGCAGACGATCTGCGCGCCGTCGGCTGCGGCGTCCCGGGCCATCCGCTCGTGCTTGTCGAGCATCGACTCCTTGTCGCCGGTCCAGGTCGTCTGGGTGATCGCTGCGCGGACGATGGTCATCGGTACCTCCATGCTCGGGCGTCCCTGTCCGGCTCCGGTGTGCTCCGCCGGGCGGGGCGGAGCCGGGGACGTGGACCCACTGTGGTCCCCGCCGGGCCCGAAGGCAATGACGGACCGTCCGGCTCCGGGGACAGGGCTTCATCGTCGGGGTTCGACGTTTCCCCGGTGTTTCCGGCGCGGATCCGCAGCATTAAGGCTCGCCGGGGGAGGAATCCGTCGGTGCCGCTAGCGTGGGCGGATGCGCATCACGATCCTGGCCGGAGGCGTCGGCGGCGCCCGCTTCACCTCGGCGGTCCGCGAGCACCTCCGCGATCTCGAGGCCGCCGGCGGCGAGGCGAGCGAGATCACCGTCGTCGTCAACACCGGCGACGACATGTGGCTCACCGGCCTCAAGGTCTGCCCCGACCTCGACTCGATCACCTACGCGCTCGGCGGAGTGAACGACACGGAGCGCGGCTGGGGGCGGGCCGGCGAGAGCGAGCGGGTCTCGGCCGAGCTCACCGCCTTCGGTGTCGGCTGGCCGTGGTTCACCCTGGGCGACCTCGACCTCGGCACCCACATCGCCCGCAGCTCGATGCTGCGCGACGGCCTCACCCTCTCGGAGGCGACCGCCCGGATCACCGCCCGCTGGCCGCTGGGGGTCCGCCTGCTGCCGATGTCGGACCAGGACGTCGAGACCCACGTCGAGGTCGAGCTCCCCGGCGAGGGCGTGCGGCTCCTCCACTTCGAGGAGTGGTGGGTGCGGCTGCGCGCGTCCGCGCCCGCCCGCCGGTTCGTCCAGCAGGGGGTGGAGAGCGCCCGCCCCGCCCCGGGCGTGCTGGAGGCGATCGCCGACACCGACGCGGTGCTCGTCGCCCCCTCCAATCCCGTCGTCTCGATCGGCACGATCCTCGGCGTCCCCGGGATCGCGGACGCCCTCCGCCGGACCTCCGCACCCGTCGTGGGCGTCTCCCCCGTCATCGGAGGCGCGGTGGTGCGCGGCATGGCCGACGCCTGCCTCGCCGCGATCGGCGTCGAGACCTCCGCCGAGGCCGTCGGCCGGCACTACGGAGCCCGGAGCGGGGGCGGCCTCCTCGACGCCTGGCTCGTCGGCGAGGAGGACGCGGACGCGGTCCCGGCGCTCGAGTCGGCGGGGCTCCGCGCCCGCTCCGTGCCGCTCTGGCTGACCGGCCGGGACACCTCCGTGCGGCTCGCCGCCGACGCTCTCGCCGCCGCGAGGGGCTGAGCGGAGCCTCCTCCCGGGGCCGCGCACCGCGTGTCGCAGCGCGGATGCGGTCACGCCTCCCACGGGGCGCCCCGTTCCCTTGTACGGTCGGAGGCGGACGAACTCCCCGATTCACCCCCGCATCGGATCCGGAGCCACTCGGTCGCGCGCCCGACCGCGTCCTCACCACGTCTCCGAGCCCTGCGGAACCGCGTGCCGTCCCGTCAGGAGGACACCATGGAGCCCAGCTCGAGGATCAGCACCGAGCGGATCGAGCCCGACATCGTGGTGATCCGCCCCGTCGGCCGGCTCGACCTGTCCACGGCGTGGGAGCTCGAAGCGGTCCTCCAGCGCGCGCTCGAGGCGGGAGAGGTCCGCGTGGTCGTCGACCTGGCGGCCGTCGAGTTCCTCGACTCGTCCGGGCTCGGCGTCCTCGTCGCCGGACTCAAGGAGGCGCGGAAGGCGGGCGGCGAGCTGCGCGTGGCCGCCGCCGGCGAGCAGCCCGCCATGGTGCTCGGCCTGTCCAACCTCGACCGCCTGCTCGGGAGCGCCGAGACCGTCGAGGAGGCCTACCGTGCCTGAGCGCTCCTTCGTCGTGCGCACGCCGCCCGAGGACGGCGTCACCGCCGTCCACGAGGCGCTCGAGGAGCTGTGGCTCGAGGAGCCGGGCGTCGCGCCGGTCGACCGGATGTCGTTCGAGACCGCGCTGGTCGAGCTGACCTCGAACATCGTCCAGCACGCCCGGTCGTACCGGCACATCATCTGCCTGGTCGAGATCCGCGTCGACGCGACCGAGCTGCGCGCCTCGCTCAACGACTCCGCCGAGGAGGCGCCCGCCGAGGTCGCCGACCCCCGCGACATGCCGGACGAGTGGGACGAGGCAGGCCGCGGGATCCCGTTCATCCACGCCCTCGTCACCGAGTTCTCCTACCGCCGTGTCGACGGGCAGAACCTCTGGGCACTCGCCCGGACCCGCACGTGAGCGAGCCGACCGAGCGCGCCCGCCTCGCCGCGATCGCCGAGCTCGGGATCGGCCTGAGCACCCCCCAGGAGCGCTTCGACAGGATCACCCGCATCGCCCGCCGGCTCCTGCGCGTCCCCCTCGCCGAGATCAACATCCTCGAGGAGTCGACGCAGTTCACGAAGTCGCCCCAGCGCTCGGCGCGGGCGAGCAGGATGCTGCGCGCCGACTCGATGTGCGACGTCACGGTCCAGCAGGGCGACATCCTCGTCGTCGAGGACGCCACCGCCGATCCGCGGTTCGCCGACCGCGGAGTCGTCACCGGATCCCCTCACGTGCGCTTCTACGCGGGCCGCCCGCTCGTCGTGGGGGACGGCCTCCGCGTCGGCACGATCTGCATCATCGACAGCGAGGTGCGCGGCTTCTCGGAGGAGGAGCGCGAGATCCTCGAGGACCTCGGCCGGTGGGCCGAGCGGGAGCTGCGCGAGATCGCCTTCTCCGGACGCGCGAGCGAGACGCAGGAGCGGCTCCGGCCCCAGCGCCTCGACCTCGGCGAGTGGAGCCTCGACTCGCTGACCACGCCGCTGCACGACGTCGCCGGCGACTACACGGCGTGGCGTCGCAGCGGGGACGACCTCTCCCTCGAGCTGGTCGACGTGATGGGCAAGGGGGTGTCGGCGGCGATCGTCGCCTCCGCGATCCGCTCCGCGTTCCAGGCGCGGCCGGAGCTCCCTCCCGCGGCAGCCGTCGAGGCCGTCAACCGCCAGCTCCTGCCCGATCTGACAGCGACCGGGATGTTCGCGACCGCGCTGATCGCCCGGGTCGACCTCGCGAGCGGCGCCGTCGCGTTCGTGGACAGCGGCCACGGCCTCACCCTCCTGCTGCGCGCCGACGGCACCACGGAGCGGCTCGCCTCCACCGGCGTCCCGCTCGGCATCGCCGCCGACGTCTCCTGGGAGGAGGAGCAGCGCGTGCTCGCCCCCGGCGACGCGCTCTTCTCCTGCAGCGACGGCCTGCTCGACGTCTTCGGCGGGCGCCTCGACGCGCTCGACCGTCTCGCCGAGCTGGTGCGGAGCAACGACGACCCCGCTCTCTTCGAGCGTCTGCATGCTCTCGCAGACGACGCGCACGACGATGTGACAGCGTTGGTGCTGCGGCGCTCCGCAGCGCCCGCCCCCTCCTGATCCTGATCGAAAGGACCTCCCCCATGCCTGGTGCACTCGTCCTCGCCGGCGGCGGCCTCGCCGGAATCGCCTGGGAGCTCGGCGTCCTCCGCGGCCTCGCAGACGCCTCCCCCGAGGCGGCCCGCCTCCTGCTCGATCCGTCGACGACCTTCATCGGCACCTCCGCGGGCTCCGCGGTCGCCGCGCAGCTGAGCACCGGCACCGGCCTCGACGAGTCGTACGAGGCCCAGCTCCAGGAGGAGTCCGCCGAGATCGGAGCGGACGTCGACGGTGAGCGCCTCCAGGCCCTCTTCGCCGCGGCCGTCGAGGGCGCGACCTCGCCCCAGGACGCGCGGCGCCGCATCGGCACCCTCGCGCTCGAGGCCGAGACGCTCCCCGAGGACACCCGCCGGGCCGTCATCTCGGCCCGCGTGGGCGACGCCGACTGGCCCGAGCAGCGTCTGCTCATCACCGCGGTCGACACGGCCACCGGTGAGCTGCGCGTGTTCGACCGCGAGAGCGGTGTCGGCGTCGTCGACGCGATCTCCGCCAGCTGCGCCGTCCCCGGGGTCTGGCCTCCCGTCAGCATCGACGGCGTCCGCTACATGGACGGCGGCGTCCGCTCCGGCAGCAACGCCGACCTCGCCGCGGGAGCCGACTGGGTCCTGATCGTCACTCCGCTGCCCGGAGTCGGCACGCCCGGCGCGGGCCTGATCCCGACCGGCGAGCTCGACGCCCTCGCGGACTCGCGGGTCGAGGTGGTCTACGCCGACGAGGAGTCGGTGCGCGCCTTCGGCCCGAACTCGCTCGACCCGGCCGTCCGCGCCGCCTCCGCCCGCGCCGGACGTGCTCAGGGCGCCCGGCTCGCCTCGCGGATCGCCGCGCTGGTCGGCGCCGAGTAGCCGGTCTCAGCGCCGCACGCTGTAGCGCGTGAAGACCGTGCCGTCGGCGAAGCGGTGCTCCTCGCGCAGGTCGAGGCGCGCATGGAACCCGCACGGGAGGAAGTGGGTCCCGCCGCCCACCGCCACCGGCACCGTGTAGACCTGCACCTCGTCGACGATCCCGGCGAGCAGCGCGTGCCGGGCGAGGGTCGGCCCGCCGATCGAGACGTCGTGGTCGGCGGCGCTGACCTGCGCGGCGACGACGACCGGGTCGAACCCGCCCTCGACGCGGGTGCGGCGGGTCTCGGCCGACTCCAGCGTCGTCGAGTACACGACCTTGTCGGCCGCCCGCCACATCTCCTGGAAGTCGCGGATGAACGCGAACTCCTCCGCCAGTGCCCAGGTCTGCTCCCACGCGCGCATGACCTCGTACATGCGCCGCCCGTACAGGTACGTGCGCACCCGCCCCTCGCGCTCCGTGATGAAGCGGTGCACGGCGGGTCGCGGCTCCGCCCAGGCGAATCCGCCGTCCGCGTCGTTCACGTAGCCGTCGAGCGACGCGATCGAGCTGTAGATGAGCGCGCCCACGTCGGCCTCTCTCCGTGGCCGGCTTCGGGACCGCCCACGGGCGCGACCGTAGGCCTCCCGCCTCCGTCCGGCAATGTCCGCCGGGGCCTCTGGCGCGGATCGACGGGTCGCCGCTGCTCCTGGTGGCGCTCCCGGCGGTCGGCGCCCCCTCCCGGACCGCGTACCGTGGTCGTGCCGCAGGGAGCGGCCGTGAAGGGTTCGGGATGAAGATCAGCCAGCTGCGCCACTTCGTGGCGGTCGCCGAGGAGCTGCACTTCGTGCGCGCCGCCGAGCGCCTCGGCATCTCGCGGCAGAAGCTCGACTCCTCCGTCGCCGCCGTCGAGCTCGACCTCGGCAAGCCGCTCTTCGAGCCCGGTGCCGCCGCCACGACCCTCACCGCGGCCGGGCGGCAGCGCCTCGCCTCGGCCCGCGAGGAGCTCGCCGCGCTCGGCGACGAGCCGGAGGCGGCCCCGAAGTCGGGAGGCAAGGCCAAGGCCTCCAAGGGGACCGGGCGCGCGCCGATCGTCAAGGGCCAGCCGAAGCCCTACAAGCGCCGCCAGTCCCGCTGACGCGCAGTGTCCGATCGGCGGAGGTGGTGGGCCCTACCGGGCTCGAACCGATGACATCCACGGTGTAAACGTGGCGCTCTACCAACTGAGCTAAAGGCCCCCGTCGCGGGCGCACCCGCGGACGATCGACTCGATCCTACGGCAGGCGGAGCGGCCACCTGCGGGCACTAGCCTCGGCACATGACCGCCGACAGCGACTCCCGGGCGAGGCGGCGCGCCGAGAGCCGCTGGCCCGCCTCCGCCGCGATCCTGGTGGCCGTCGCCCTGAACGTGGCCGGCCACAGCGCCGACACCTCGATGGTCCGCCTCGTCGCCGCCGGCATCACGCTCGCGCTGCTCGTGCCGCTGTTCGTCGTCAACCCGCACCGACTCGACAGCGAGACGCGCTGGTCGCGCGGGGTCTCCATCGCCCTGGCGGTCGTGCTCGCCGTGGCGAACCAGGTGAACGTGGTCGCCGTGGTGATCGACCTCGTCGACGGGACGGCCGACGGCCCGCCGCTGCTGCTCACCGCGCTCCAGGTCTGGGTCACCAACGTCGTCGCGTACGCGCTGCTGTTCTGGGAGCTCGACCGCGGCGGTCCGGTCGCCCGCGGAACGCTCCCCCGCACCGAGCTGCCGGCGGCCGACTTCGCCTTCCCGCAGGACACCTACCGCGACACCGCGCCCGAGGTCGCCGCGACCTCCTCCGATCGCGCCGACTGGCGGCCCGGATTCGTCGACTACCTCTCGGTCTCGACGACGAACACCATGGCGTTCAGCCCGACCGACACGATGCCGCTGTCGAGCCGGATGAAGCTCCTGATGATCGCCGAGGCGTTCACCGGATTCGTCCTGCTGGCTCTCGTGATCTCGCGGGCCGTCAACATCCTCAGCTGACGACCGGGGCGGTCCGCCTCCGGAGGGTCAGACGTGCGCGGGGGCGAGCGCGTCGATCGCGGCGCGGTAGGCGTCGATCGAGCGCGCCTCGCCCGGGGCGGTCATGAACGTGTCCCGGATGACGCCGGCCTTGTCGATGAGGAAGGTCGCGCGGGTCGCGTAGCCCTTCGCCTCGGTGAACACGCCGTACTGCTTGGCGACGTCGCCGTGCGGCCAGAAGTCGGAGAGGAGCGTGAAGTCGTAGCCCTGCTTCTCGCCCCAGGCGCGCAGCGTGTGCTTGGAGTCGACCGAGATGCCGATCAGCTCCACGTCGGCGTGCTCGAAGAGGGAGAGGTTCTCGCGCAGCGCGCAGAACTCGCCCGTGCAGGTGCCGGAGAAGGCGAGGGGGAAGAACACCAGGGCGACGTTGCGCCGCCCGTGGAAGTCGCCCAGCTGGATGCGCTCGCCGTACTGGTTCGCGAGTTCGAAGTCGGGAGCCAGGGTCAGCTTCTCGAGAGCCATCGGTCCGATGTCCTTCCGTGCGCACGAGAGTCGCGCGAGCACGAGGGGCAATGCTAGACCCGCTCCGCGCAGACTCCAAGGAACGGCCCGTCTCCCCCGATCACGGGCCGGTCGACGCGTCCCGTCTGGCGCTCTCCTACAGTCGTCGGCGCCCATTCCTCGTGGATCACCACAGTGCGATTCCAGGTTCGGGGCACGGGAATCGCTAGGCTGACGGAGGTGCCCGCGCGCGGCTCGTCATCCGAGCCCCGGATCCGCGGATCCGCACCGCTTCATGAGAGTGATGTCTCGGGCACGATCTGCCCCCAGAGAGAGGTCGAGGGTGACTGTTAACGATCAGGACCCGTATTCCGTCGGTCACGTGGACTCGGACCCCGAGGAAACGTCGGAGTGGAACGAGTCGCTCGATGCGCTCGTCGAGGAGCGGGGCCGGGGTCGCGGGCGCGACGTCATGCTCAGCCTCCTCAAGCGCTCCAAGGAGCTCCACCTCGGCGTGCCGATGGTGCCCACCACGGACTACATCAACACCATCGCGCCCGAGAACGAGCCCGACTTCCCGGGCGACGAGGACGTCGAGCGCCGCTACCGCGCGTGGATCCGCTGGAACGCGGCCATCCTCGTGCACCGCGCGCAGCGTCCCGGCATCGGGGTCGGCGGCCACATCTCGACGTACGCGTCGAGCGCCTCGCTGTACGAGGTCGGCTTCAACCACTTCTTCCGCGGCCAGGACCACCCGGGCGGCGGCGACCAGATCTTCATCCAGGGCCACGCCTCCCCCGGCCCGTACGCGCGCGCCTTCCTCGAGGGACGCCTGAGCGAGCACCAGCTCGACGGATTCCGCCAGGAGAAGTCGCACCGGGGCGGCGGGCTCTCCAGCTACCCGCACCCGCGGCTCATGCCGGAGTTCTGGCAGTTCCCGACCGTGTCGATGGGCCTCGGCCCGATCAACGCCATCTACCAGGCGCAGGCGAACAAGTACCTCACCAACCGCGGCATCAAGGACGCCTCCGACCAGCAGGTCTGGGCGTTCCTCGGCGACGGCGAGATGGACGAGGTCGAGTCGCGCGGTCAGCTCCAGGTCGCCGCGAACGACGGCCTCGACAACCTGAACTTCATCGTCAACTGCAACCTCCAGCGCCTCGACGGACCCGTCCGCGGCAACGGCAAGATCGTGCAGGAGCTCGAGTCGTACTTCCGCGGCGCGGGCTGGAACGTCATCAAGCTCATCTGGGGCCGCGAGTGGGACGACCTGCTCGCCCGCGACACCGAGGGCGCGCTGCTCGACCTGATGAACAAGACGCCCGACGGCGACTTCCAGACCTACAAGACGGAGGACGGCGCCTACGTCCGCGAGAACTTCTTCGGCCGCGACCCGCGCGCCAAGAAGCTCGTCGAGGGCTACTCCGACGAGCAGATCTGGGGCCTGCGCCGAGGCGGCCACGACTACCGCAAGATCTACGCGGCCATGAAGGCCGCGACGGAGCACAAGGGCCAGCCCACCGTCATCCTCGCCCACACCATCAAGGGCTACGGTCTCGGCCGCAGCTTCGAGGGCCGCAACGCGACCCACCAGATGAAGAAGATGACGCTGGACAACCTCAAGTCGTTCCGCGACACCATGCGCATCCCGATCACGGACGCGCAGCTAGAGGAGAACCCCTACCTGCCGCCGTACTACCACCCCGGTCAGAACGACGAGGCGATCGAGTACCTGCAGGAGCGCCGCCGCGCGCTCGGCGGCTACCTCCCCGAGCGCCGCTCGAAGTACACGCAGCTGAACCTTCCCGAGGACTCGGCCTACGCGGTCGGCAAGAAGGGCTCCGGGACGCAGGAGATCGCCACCACCATGGCGTTCGTCCGCATCCTGAAGGACATCCTCCGCTCGAAGGACTTCGGCAACCGCGTCGTCCCGATCATCCCGGACGAGGCGCGCACCTTCGGCATGGACGCGTTCTTCCCGAACGCGAAGATCTACAACCCGCGCGGCCAGCACTACACGTCGGTCGACCGCGAGCTCCTCCTGGCCTACAAGGAGAGCCCGCAGGGCCAGATCCTCCACGTCGGCATCAACGAGGCGGGCGCCCTCGCGGCGTTCACCGCGATCGGCACCTCGTACTCGACGCAGGGCGAGCCGCTCATCCCGGTCTACGTCTTCTACTCGATGTTCGGGTTCCAGCGCACGGGCGACGCGATCTGGGCGGCCGGCGACATGATGTCGCGCGGCTTCATGATCGGCGCCACCGCGGGACGCACCACGCTGACCGGCGAGGGCCTCCAGCACGCGGACGGGCACTCCCCGATCCTCGCGGCGACCAACCCCGCCGTCGTGAGCTACGACCCGGCCTACGGGTACGAGATCGCGCACATCGTGCAGTCCGGACTCGAGCGCATGTACGGCGGGAAGCACACCGACCCGAACGTCATGTACTACATCACGGTCTACAACGAGCCGATCGTGCAGCCGAAGGAGCCGGAGGACGTCGACGTCGAGGGCATCGTCCGCGGCATCCACCGCATCTCCTGGGGCCAGTGGGACGGGCCGAAGGCCCAGCTCCTCGCCTCGGGCGTCGCGGTGCCGTGGGCGATCGAGGCGCAGAAGCTCCTCGCCGAGGACTGGGGCGTCTCGGCGGACGTCTGGTCGGTCACCTCGTGGAACGAGCTGCGCCGCGACGGCATCAAGGCCGAGCAGCACAACTTCCTCCACCCCGAGGACGCCGAGCAGGTGCCGTACGTGACGCAGAAGCTGGCCGACGCGAAGGGCCCCTTCGTCGCCGTCTCGGACTTCTCGCACCAGGTCCCCGACCAGCTGCGCCAGTTCATCCCGGGCGACTTCGCGACGCTCGGCGCGGACGACTTCGGCTTCTCGGACACCCGTGCGGCGGCGCGGCGCTACTTCCAGATCGACGGCCCCTCGGTCGTCGTGCGGACGCTGCAGCTGCTCGCCAAGCGCGGCGAGGTCGACCCCTCGCTCGCCGTCCAGGCGATCGAGAAGTACCGCCTCCTCGACGTCAACGCCGGCACCACCGGCAACGCGGGCGGCGAGAGCTGACGGACGAGTCCGTGCTCTCGCAGGAACCCGCACCGTCGAGTGCGCGGGGTCCTGCTCCTGCGGCGGAGCGTCCGGCCACCCGGCCGGGCGCTCCCCGCACGAAGGAGCAGACCCTCGCCTGGCTGCGCACCCTCGCCGGTGAGCTCTCGACGCAGACGATCAAGCGACTCGAGGACACGCTGCCCTGGTACGGCAGCATGCCCCCCGGTCGGCGCTCGGCGGTCGGCCTCGTCGCCCAGGCCGGCATCACCTCGTTCATCTCGTGGTTCGACGACCCGTCGGCCACGCCGTGGATCGCGGCGGACGTGTTCGGAGCCGCTCCCCGCGAGCTGCTGCGCTCCGTCTCGCTGACGCAGACGCTGCAGCTGATCAAGGTGACGGTCGAGGTCGTCGAGGACCGGATCAAGAACGGCGGGGAGGACCTCCGCGAGGCGATCCTCCTCTACTCGCGTGAGATCGCCTTCGCCGCGGCCGACGTCTACGCGCGCGCCGCCGAGGCCCGAGGTCTCTGGGACGCGCGCCTGGAAGCGCTGGTCGTCGACTCGATCCTCACGGGCGAGGCCGACGACGAGCTGCCCAGCCGGATCGCCGCCCTCGGCTGGCACGGCCACGGCGAGGTCGCCGTCCTGGTGGGCACCGCTCCCAAGATGCTCGACGTCGACCAGCTGCGCCGCACGGCCCGGCACATGGACGCCGACGTGCTGATCGGCGTGCAGGGCAGCCGGCTCGTCCTGGTCATCGGCCGCGCCGAGCCGAGCGAGAACGCCACGGAGGAGACCGGCCCGCCGGTCGCGTTCCTCGAGATCGCGGAGGCGCTCGAGCCCGGCTTCGGGACCGGCCACCTCGTCCTCGGCCACGAGGTGCCGACCCTGGTCGAGGCGTCCCGCAGCGCCCGCGCGGCCCTCGCAGGGTTCGCGGTCGCCCGCTCCTGGCGGAACGCGCCGCGACCGGTCAACGCCGACGACCTCCTTCCCGAGCGCGCCCTCGCCGGCGACCCGCTCGCCCGCCAGAGCCTCATCACGCAGATCTACCGGCCCCTGCAGAAGCACTCGACCGAGCTTCTGACCACGCTGTGGGCCTACCTCGACAACGGCCGCTCCCTCGAGGCGACCGCCCGCGAGCTGTTCGTGCACCCGAACACGGTGCGCTACCGCCTCAAGCGGGTCGCCGAGGTGATCGGCTGGGACGCGACGGGCGCCCGCGAGGCGCTCATCCTCCAGTCCGCCCTCATCCTCGGCTCCATGAGCGACCCGGACGGCGCCGTCCGCCGGAAGCCGTCCCGACGCTGAGGCCCTCCGCTCGCCGAACCCCTCCCGCCCCTGAACACTTGTAGACCCGCGACAAGCTCTTTGTGCTTTGTCAGTGGCTCCACGCGCCGCACGTGCGAGCGCAGATCGGAAGACTGAATACCGTGATCGTCGTCGTCGCCCCGGGTCAGGGCTCCCAGACCCCCGGATTCCTCGCCCCCTGGCTAGAGATCCCCTCCGTGGCCGAGCAGGTCGCCGCGCACTCGGAGGCGGTCGGCATCGACCTCGCCGCGCACGGCACCGTCTCGGACGCGGACACCATCCGCGACACCGCGGTCGCCCAGCCCCTGATCGTCTCCGCGGGACTCGTGAGCCTCGCCGCCCTCCTCGAGGGCGGACGGCGCGAGCGCATCGCGGGCATCGCCGGCCACTCCGTCGGCGAGATCACCGCGGCCGCCGGAGCCGGGGTCCTCACCGAGGCCGACGCGCTGGTGTTCGTCCGCGAGCGCGCCCGTGCCATGGCCGCTGCGGCCGCCGCCGAGCCGACCGCGATGAGCGCGGTCCTCGGCGGCGACGAGCAGGCCCTGATCGCCCGTCTCGACGAGCTCGGCCTCGAGCCGGCCAACTACAACGGCGGCGGGCAGATCGTCGTCGCCGGCGCGGTCGACGCGCTCGAGGCACTCAAGGCGGAGCCGCTCCGCGGGACCCGCGTGATCCCCCTGCAGGTGGCCGGCGCCTTCCACACCCGCTACATGGCGCCCGCCCGCGACTCCCTCGCCGGCGTCGCCGCCGGGCTGACCCCCTCCGACCCGACGCTCCGGCTCTGGACGAACCGCGACGGGTCGGTCGTCGACTCCGGTGCCGCGTTCCTCGAGCTGCTCGTCGGCCAGGTCGCCTCCCCCGTCCGCTGGGACCTCTGCATGGCGGCCTTCGCCGACGCGGGCGTCACCGGGATCATCGAGCTGGCACCCGCCGGCGCGCTGGTCGGCCTCGCCAAGCGCGGCCTCAAGGGCGTGCCGAGCATCGCCATCACGACCCCCGACGACGTGGACGCCGCCCGCGCCTTCCTCGACGAGCACGCCGCCTAGCAGGAGAGACCCCATGACGACCCCTTCCCTCACCCAGTCCAGCGGCAGCGCGTACACCCGGATCCTCGGCATCGGCGCGGCACGCGGCGACCTCGTCGTCCCGAACGACGACCTGATCGAGCCGATCAACTCCTCCGACGAGTGGATCCGCCAGCGCACCGGCATCATCGAGCGCCGCCGCGCCTCCGCCGACATCCACGCGGTCGACCTCGCGACCACCGCCTCCCTCGAGGCGATCGAGAAGGCGGGCATCCGCCCGGACCAGATCGGCGTCGTGCTCGTCTCCACGATCAGCAACACCGTGCAGACCCCGTCGCTGGCCGCGCTCCTCGCGGACCGCATCGGCGCGAACCCCGCCCCGGCGTACGACATCTCGGCCGCCTGCGCCGGCTACACCTACGGCATCGCCCAGGCCGACTCCTTCATCCGCTCCGGCCTGGCCGAGTACGTGCTCGTCGTCGGAGCCGAGAAGCTGTCCGAGCTGGTCAAGTCGACCGACCGCAGCATCTCCTTCCTCCTGGGCGACGGCGCGGGCGCCGCGGTCGTCGGCCCCAGCGACACCGCCGGCATCTCGAAGACCGTGTGGGGATCCGACGGCTCCAAGTGGGACACCGTCGGCATGGACAACCCGCTCGCGGCCTACCGCGACGGCACCGCCGAATGGCCCACCCTCCGCCAGGACGGCCCGTCGGTCTTCCGCTGGGCGGTCTGGGAGATGGCCAAGGTCGCCAAGCAGGCGCTCGCGGAGGCGGGCGTCCAGCCCGAGGACCTCGCCGCGTTCATCCCCCACCAGGCGAACATGCGCATCATCGACGAGCTCGCGAAGCAGCTGAAGCTCCCCGAGACCGTCGCTATCGGCCGCGACATCGAGACCACCGGCAACACCTCCGCCGCGTCGATCCCGCTCGCCACCCACCGCCTGCTCGAGGAGCACCCGGAGCTGCACGGCGGACTCGCGCTGCAGATCGGCTTCGGCGCCGGACTGGTGTTCGGCGCGCAGGTCGTGGTGCTCCCGTGACCGGCGCGACCCCACCCCTAAACTGACCTACGGTCACTGACGAACACCCGAAGAACCCCCAAGGAGAGAACCATGGCACTGTCCAACGAAGAAGTCCTCGCCGGCCTGGCCGAGCTTGTCAACGACGAGACGGGCATCGCCACCGACTCCGTCGAGATGGACAAGTCGTTCACCGACGACCTCGACATCGACTCCATCTCGATGATGACCATCGTCGTCAACGCCGAGGAGAAGTTCGACGTGAAGATCCCCGACGACGAGGTCAAGAACCTCAAGACGGTCGGCGACGCGGTCCGCTTCATCGTCAAGGCGTCCGAGTAGTCGTCGCCCGCGCACCCCGTCCTCGTGGCGGACACCCCGGCCGGCGATCGTCGGCCGGGGTGAGCCCGGCACCCACCCACACGGAACAGAGAAGCTCGTCATGACCAAGAAGATCGTCGTCACCGGAATCGGTGCCAGCACTCCCCTCGGCGGGACCGCCCGGGAGTCCTGGAACGCACTCCTCGCCGGCGAATCAGGCGTCCGCTCCCTCGAGCAGGACTGGGTCGCCCAGTACGACATCCCGGTCACCTTCGCCGCCCAGGCCAAGGTCCGCCCGGAGGAGGTGCTCTCCCGCCCGGAGGCGAAGCGCCTCGACCCCTCCAGCCAGTTCGCGCTCATCTCGGCCCGCGAGGCCTGGGCCGACTCCGGCATCACCGACGTCGACCCGCTCCGCGTGGGCGTCGACTACTCGACCGGCATCGGCGGCCTCTGGACCCTCGTCGACGCGTGGGACACCCTCCGCGAGCGCGGTCCCCGCCGGGTCCTCCCGATGACCATCCCGATGCTCATGCCCAACGCGGCCGCCGCCGCGATCAGCATGGCCATCCCCTCCCGCGCCTACGCCCGCACCGACGTGTCGGCCTGCGCCTCCAGCACCGAGGCCCTCGCGAACGCCTACGAGCACATGCAGCTCGGCCTCGCCGACGTGGTCGTCGCCGGCGGCACGGAGTCGGTCGTCCACCCGCTCCCGATCGCCGCCTTCGCGTCGATGCAGGCCCTCTCGCGCCGCAACGACGACCCGGCGACCGCCTCGCGCCCCTACGACGTCTCCCGCGACGGCTTTGTCCTCGGAGAAGGCGCCGCGACACTCATCCTCGAGACCGAGGAGCACGCCCTCGCCCGCGGAGCCCGCATCTACGCGGAGCTCGCCGGCGGCGCCGTCACCAGCGACTCGTACCACATCACGGCGCCGGACCCCGAGGGCTCCGCCGCCGCCCGCGCCATGATCGGCGCCCTAGAGCAGGCCGGAGCCGCGCTCACCGACGTCACCCACGTCAACGCTCACGCGACGAGCACCCCGGTCGGCGACATCGCCGAGTACCGCGCCCTGCTGCGCGTCTTCGGCGACCACCTCCCGAACATCGCCGTCTCCGCGACCAAGGCGTCCACCGGCCACCTCCTCGGCGGCACCGGCGCGCTCGAGGCCATCTTCACCGTGCTCGCCCTCCACGAGCGCACCGCACCCCCCACCATCAACCTCTTCGAGCAGGACCCCCAGATCCCCCTCGACGTCGTCACCAGCCCCCGCGCCCTCGGCGACGGACCGCTGGTCGCCATCTCGAACTCGTTCGGGTTCGGGGGGCACAATGCTGTTGCCGCTTTCCGGACGGTGTAGCGGGGCGTAGCCCCGCTCCACCGTGCGGAAAGCGGGCTGCGCCGCTCCTTGCGCGGCGCAGGCGCGTCCGCTGGGGAGGGGGGCGGGGTTTCCGAGGGCCGGTGCGGTGCGGCGACGGTGATCCGCTGGAACGCGGATCCCCGGATACGCCTCGTGCCGCGAGGGATCTGCGCCGCCGTCTGGTGCGGGCTGGTGAGCACGCCGTGCTGGTGGGGAGCGCGGGCTTCGCCGCGGCTCGGGTCGGATGCTCGGATCAACGAAGCTGTCCGGGTGGGAGCGCGGGCTTCGCCGCGACTCGGGTCGGACGCTCGGATCAGGGCGGCTGCGCTCGTGGGGAGCGTGCGCCACGCCACGCCACGACTCGAGCCGTCGGCGTCGTGCGCAACAGAGGTGCGGGCGGCTCCGCGAGTCTTCCGACGCCCTCCGCCGGAACGCGGTGCTCCGCCGACCGTCTGGTCGACGTGCGCAGCGAGCGGCAACCGTGAGGCGACGGCGCGACTTCGAGGCGGGCCTCTGCCGGAACAGGGGTCCGCTGGCCGCCTGGTTCATGGAGGCGGGAGCGAGCGGCCCCCGCGAGGCGTATCCGCCGATCCGCGTGCCAGCGGATCGGCGTCGCCGGACGCAAGCCGCTCCACGGAACCCGACCACCCGACCGAGCCGACTGCGCGACGCCGCGCGAGGAGCGGCGTCGAACGAACTCAGCCGACCCCGTGCATCCAGACGACGGGGGCGAAGTCGCCGCCGTAGCGGAAGGGCTCGAGCTCGTCCTCCCAGGCCTGGCCGAGGGCGAGGCGCAGCTCGCGGTGCAGCTCGATGGGGTCGGCGCCGGCGAGCTCCATGGCGGAGCGGATGCGGTCCTCGGGCACGACGGTGTTGCCCGCGCTGTCGGTCTGGGCGTAGAAGATGCCGAGCTCGGGAGTGTGCATCCAGCGGCCTCCGTCGACGCCGGGCGAGGGCTCCTCGGTGACCTCGTAGCGGACGTCGGCCCAGCCGCGGAGAGCGGACGCGATGACGGCACCGGTTCCGACCGGGCCCTCCCAGGCGAACTCGGCGCGCAGGGTGCTGCGGAGCACGGGCTGCTCGATCCAGGCGAAGTTCACGGCACGACCAAGGGCGCGACCTGTCCCCCACTCGAGGTGGGGGCAGAGCGCGCGGGGGGCGGAGTGCACGAAGAGCACACCCCGAGTCTGCTGCGCCACCATGGTGTCCTCCGTTCGTCCCGGTGCGTCTTCCCCAACGACCCGGACCACGGAACACTCTGCGGTGCGCCTTCTTCGATTATGACGGTGGACGTGCCACCACGCCCGATCATGCAGGAGCGGCGGACCTCCGTCAAGGCGGCTCGCCGCGCCTGCTCGACCGGCCGTGGGCGGCTCCTGCCTATACTCGGGTCGTCCGCGCCGCCGGACGCCGCACACCGCCAGACGCCCGCCGGGAGGAGCACCGTGTCCGTCCGCGACGGCCTGCTCGCCCTGCTCACGCTCGGCCCCGCCTACGGCCTCCAGCTGCACGCCGAGCTCCTCGACCGTGCCGCGCACCGGCCCCGGGTCAACGTCGGCCAGATCTACTCGACGCTCGAGCGCCTGCGCGAGCGGGGCCTCGTCGTCTCGGCCGGGTCCACCGACGACGGCCTCCCCCTGCACGCGCTCACCGGCGAGGGCCGCGCGGAGGCGGCCGCCTGGCTGACGGGTGGCGGAGCGTCCCCGGAGGAGGACTGGGACGACGTCCTCGACCGGGTGCTGCTGGCCTCGAGCCTGTCCGGCGCCGACCTCGCCGCCGTCCTCGACGCGTACGAGAGCTCGCTGCCCGCCACCGCCGACGAGCAGGCGGAGGAGGAGGACGCGCACCCGCAGCGCCGCCTCGCCGCGATCGCCGCCCGCGTGCGGGAGGAGGCCCTGCGGCGCCTCCTCGAGGCGGCCCGCGACGAGCTCACGGGCGACGGGCCGGGACGGGGCGTCCGCGGATACGCTCTCGAGCGTCCCCGCCGGGGCCGTCGAGCCTCGAGCTAGGACGAGACAGGCGCGGGTGCCGTCGCCTAGGGTGGTTCGCATGTCCCGCACCCCCCTCGGTCTCCGCGTCCCCTCCCGGGCGCGCCGGCGCCTCGTCGCCGCCGGAGCGGGCACGGTCCTCGTCCTGTGCGCCGCCCTCGCCGCCCCGCTCTCCGCGTCCGCCGCCTACGACCCGTCCGACTACCCCTCGTGGTCCGATGTCGAGGCCGCGAAGTCGAGCGAGAGCGCCACCGCCGCCGAGGTCGACCGCATCACCGCCTTCCTCGCCGACCTGCGCGACCAGGCCGCCGCCCTCACCGACGCCGCCATCAGCCGGGCCGCCGAGGCGGACGCCGCGCAGAGCGCTCTCGACGAGGCGACCCAGCGCGTGAGCGCCCTGGAGGAGCGCGCCTCCGCCGCCCGCTCGGACGCCGACGCAGCGAAGGAGCAGGCCGGCCGTCTCGCCGCGCAGCTCTACCGCAACGGCGGGACCGATGCGACGCTCAACCTCCTCATCGGCGGCGACGAGTCGAGCGAGCTGCTCTACCGCCTCGGCACCATGACGCAGCTCACCCAGCAGACCAGCCGGCTCCAGACCGCGGCGCAGTCGACCGAGAACCAGGCCGTCTCCCTCGCCGCTCAGGCCGAGCAGGCCCGGGGCGAGCGCGTCTCCCTCGCCACCGCCGCGGCCGACGCGCTCTCGGTCGCCCGCTCCGCTCAGGCCGAGGCCGACGCCAAGGTCGCCGACCAGGAGAAGTACAGCCAGGAGCTCTACACCCAGCTCGCCTCGCTCAAGAACACCACCGCCGAGATCGAGCGGGAGTACGCCGACGGCCAGGACGCGAAGTCGGCGTTCGAGGAGCAGCAGCGCCTCTCCCGCCTCGCCGCCGAGGCCGAGGCCGCCCGCCAGCGCGCCGCGTCGGCTCCCGCCGCGGCCGCGGCTCCGGCAGCGCCCTCCAACAGTGGAGGCGGCGGAGGCGGCCCGGTCGAGCTCGGCGACGACGACCCGACCGGCGCGCGCAACAGCTCCGCCAAGACCATCGCCGCCCTCGGCACCTACGCCGGACGCACGGACGGCCTCTCCCCCGCGCAGGCCCAGGCCTACGCCCGGACCGCCGTCGGCCGCTTCGGCTGGGGCGCCGACCAGGTCGACCGGTGCCTCATCCCGCTGTGGAACGGCGAGTCGGGATGGCGCTGGAACGCGCTGAACCGCTCCTCCGGCGCCTACGGCATCCCGCAGGCCCTCCCGGCGAGCAAGATGGCCAACTCGGGAGCCGACTACCAGACGAACGCGGCGACGCAGGTCGACTGGGGCCTCTCGTACATCAAGAGCGCCTACGGCTCGCCCTGCAACGCGTGGTCGAGCTGGAACAACCGCTCGCCGCACTGGTACTGATCCCGCGTCTCACTTCGCCTGGTCGTAGGAGTCGACGACGGCGACGGTGACCGGGAAGTCGACCTCGCCCACTCCGAAGAGCGAGCGTCCGGCGCGCACCGCCGCCTCGCGGACGATCGCGGCGACCCGCTCGCCGACGTCGGCGGGAGCGTGCACGATCACCTCGTCGTGCAGGAAGTAGACGAGGTGCGCCCGGCCGACCGCGCCGCCCTCGGCGCGCAGTCGCGCCCGCAGCTCGCCCATCCAGCAGAGCGCCCACTCGGCCGCGGTCCCCTGCACCACGAAGTTGCGGGTGAAGCGTCCCCACTCGCGCGCTCGCGCCGCATCGGCCGAGAGCCCCTCGGGGCCGGGAGGCGAGCTGCGCCCGAGCCACGTCGAGACGCTCTCGCCGCGCTCCCCCGCCCGAGCCGCCGCCTCGACGTGCGCGACCGAGCGCGGGTAGGCACGGGCGAGCCTCGGGAGCAGCCGTCCGGCCTCCCCGCTCGTCGCCCCGTACATCGCCCCCAGCATCGCGACCTTCGCCCTCGGCCGGTCGGGGACCACGCCGGCGTCGACGATGCCCTGGTAGAGGTCGCGGCCCCGCCCGGCGGCGGCCATGGCCGAGTCGCCCGAGAGCGCGGCGAGGATGCGCGGCTCGAGCTGCGCGGCATCCGCGACCACGAGGCTCCAGCCCGGATCCGCGGTGACCGCGGCGCGGATCTGCCGCGGCAGCTGCAGCGCCCCTCCGCCCGAGGTCGCCCAGCGGCCGGTGACGACGCCGCCCACCACGTACTCCGGCCGGAACCGTCCGTCGCGCACCCACGCGTCGAGCCATGCCCAGCCGTTGGCGGTGAGCAGCCGGGAGAGCTTCTTGTACTCCAGGAGGGGCGGCACCGCGGGATGCTCGAGGGACTGCAGCTCCCAGGAGCGCGTCGACTCGACCGGCAGCCCCGCGCGCCGCAGCGCCTTGAGGAGCTCGGCCGGCGAGTCGGGGTTGAGCTCGGGCGCGCCGAGCTCGTCGCGCAGACGGACGGCCAGCGCCTCCAGCAGGGCCGGGCGGCCGCCGAAGAGCGGGCGGGGGCCGAGCATCCCGGTGAGCACCCGGTCGTGCACATCGGCGCGCCACGGCAGCCCCGCGTGGGCGATCTCGCGAGCGATCAGGGCGCCGACGGACTCGGCGGCGAGCAGCAGGCGGAGCCGGCCGGCCTCGGCGGCGCCGGAGAGCGCCTCCTCCTGCCGGGCCAGCTCGAGGACGGGGTCGAGCTCGTCGGAGCCGCCCGCCGCCTCCTCGAATCCGATCAGCGTGTCCTGCGCGGCGGGAGCCGCGGCTCCCGCGTCCCACGGGTCGAGGGGCGAGCGCGCGAGAGCCGATGCGGCGGCGGAGACCGAGCGGCGGAGGATCGCGCGGGCCAGCCGGAGGTCGTGGCACCGGGCGACGACCACGCCGGCCGACAGCAGTGCGGGGTACCAGCGCGCGGTGTCGTCCCAGACCCAGCGCGGGCGCTCCGGCTCCCGCTCCCGGACGAACGCCGCCAGCTCGGCCGGGCCCCGGCCGCTCCCGGCCTCGGCGACGCCGACGGGGTCGACCGCCCGCCACGCCCCCGTGGGGCCGCCGACGAGTGCGAGGAGCATCGGGCCATTCTCCCCCGTGGCGGACACGGAGGCCGCCGTCGCGGGGACGGCCGGGCCCCCTCTCGCTGAAGGAGTCACGGCGACGGCCGCGAGGGCGGGTAGCCGGGGAAGGGCTTCTCCTGCGCTGTCGGCGGCTGATGGGCCCACAGGGCGGCCGCGATGGTGTCCATCGAGCGGGAGTAGCCCACGAGCGTCCGCCTCTCCGGCTCCGCCGCCCAGGTCACCGCGCGGAACCAGGTCTCGCGGTACGGGCCGGTCTCGATGCGGCGCACCAGGCCGATCCGGCCGGTGCGCAGGGCGTCGACCATCACCCACTCGTCCTGCCCGCTGCTGCGCAGCATCTGGAGCGGACTCCACTCGATCATCGCGCCTCCCACCGGTCGATCCGCGGCCGTGGCGAGCACGAGCGCCGCGGCGTACACTCGCAGACTATCGAACACATGTTCGAACGGCCAACCGGGTCCGGCGAGTGAACGGGAGCACGACGATGGCGGTGATCGACGAGACGGCGCTGGTCTCGACCGACGGCGAGGGAGTGCCGATCGCGCTCGAGTGGCGGGGCGGGAGCTACCGGGTGACCGACCGGCCGACGGTGTGGACCTGCACGAGCGAGTGGTGGGCGCCCCTCGAGGGGTTCCCGCCGACGTTCGGGCGCACACCGGTGAGCATCGGCGGCTGGCGCTTCCAGGCGACGGACCTCGCGACCGGCGGCGCGTTCGTGCTCGACGTGGTCGCGTCGACGGAGCCGCAGTGGAGCGTGGTGCGGATCTACGAGTAGTGCCGGCGCGAGGCCGGCCGGGCGGCTACTTGTCGGCCGACCAGGGCGCCCGCGTCATGGCGATGAGAGCCGCGACTCCGGAGACGAGGCCGACACCGGCGATGGCGGACACGACGAGCCAGAGAACGAGTTCCATGCCACCAGTCTACCGAGCCCCGGAGCGGATCCTCTCCTCCCCGCTTCCATCCCCCGGCTGTGGAATAGCCTGGGCAGAGTGACCGACGCCCCCACCCGCGCGAGTGTCGGACTGCGCTCGGAGCGCGGCCCGATCCTGCTGTCCCTGATGATCTCGACCGCTCTGGTCGCCCTCGACGCCACGATCCTCTCGACGGCCGTGCCGTCCATCGTCGCCGACCTGGGGGGCTTCGAGCAGTTCCCCTGGCTGTTCTCGATCTACCTGCTGGCCCAGGCCGTCTCGGTCCCCCTCTACGGCAAGCTCGCCGACGTGATCGGGCGCAAGCCCATCATGCTGATCGGCATCGCCCTGTTCCTGGTCGGCTCGCTCCTGTGCGGCCTCGCCTGGAGCATGCCCGCGCTGATCGCGTTCCGAGCCCTGCAGGGCCTGGGGGCCGGAGCGATCCAGCCGATGGGCATCACCATCGCCGGCGACATCTACACGGTCGCCGAGCGTGCGAAGACCCAGGGCTACCTCGCGAGCGTCTGGGGCATCTCCTCGGTCGTCGGGCCGACCCTCGGCGGCGTGCTCTCGGACCTGGGCGCCTGGCGCGGCATCTTCCTCGTCAACATCCCCCTGTGCCTCCTGGCGGCGTTCCTCCTGATCCGCAGCTTCCGCGAGACCACGCGGGGCGAGAAGCAGCGGATCGACGTGGCGGGCGCCTCCGTGCTCGCCGTGGGCACCGCGCTGCTCATCCTCGGGCTGCTCGAGGGCGGCAGCGCCTGGCCGTGGCTCTCCCCCGCCGGAGTCGGCGTGTTCGTCGTCTCGGCCCTCGCGTTCGCAGGCTTCGTCGCGATCGAGCGGCGAGCTGCCGCCCCGGTGCTCCCCCTCTGGGTCCTCACGCGGCGCGTGCTGATCTCGACCAGCCTGGTCTCGGTGACCGTCGGCGCGATCACGCTCGGCGTCACCTCGTACTTCCCGACCTTCGCGCAGGGCGTGCTCGGCAGCTCCGCCCTCGGCGCGGGCTTCGCCGTCGCGGCGATGACGCTCGGCTGGCCGGTCGCGGCGAGCCTGTCGGGCCGGCTCTACCTGCGCATCGGCTTCCGCAACACGGGCTTCCTCGGAGCGGGGCTCGTCGTGATCGGCACGGCGCTGACCATCCTGCTCGGCGCCTCCTCGACGCTGTGGGAGATCGCCGGCTTCTGCGTGCTGATCGGCGCCGGCATGGGGCTCGTGGCGACTCCGACGCTGATCCGGGCGCAGTCGAGCGTCGACTGGAACGAGCGCGGAGTGGTCTCCTCGACCAACTTCTTCGCCCGCAACATCGGCAGCGCCGTCGCCGTGGCCGTGTTCGGCGCGATCGTGAACGCGAAGGCGGGCGGCGGCGTCCCCGCACCGGCGGACCTCGCCGAGGGCACCCGCTTCGTCTGCATCGCGCTCACGGTCCTCGCCGTGGGCATGCTCGCCGCGGTCTGGGCGATGCCGAAGGAGGGGCGCACCGCGCCCGGAGAGGATCGGGCGGCGGAGGCCGAGCCCGACGCGGCCCGGCCGGACGCGGCCCAGCCCTAGCCGTCAGGCGGCGCCGTCGGTTCTCGTCGTCAGCCGGAGCGGCGCGCCGCGGCCGTCGCTCGCAGGCGGTCGCGGTGGGTGCGGCGCACCCGGTGCGTCCAGCGCTGCAGGGACGACCCCATCCCGGGGTGCCGCGCCAGCGTGTGCAGAGCGCGGTCGAACCGGCGGAGCATGTCGGCGAAGGCGCCGAAGGGGCGGGCCGAGATGCCGACCTCGAGGTGGCGGTCGAGCACGATCCGGTGCCGGAGTCCCAGGTGCACGCTGATCTCGACGTCGTCGTGCACGTAGGCGTCGTGCCGGTGCATCTCCTCCGCGATCTCCTCCCACGCCGACCGGCGGACGGCGCAGTTGGAGCCGAAGAGCGGCCAGTTGGCCAGCGCCGACCCCATCAGCACGAAGTAGGCGTCCATGTAGGCGACCCGCGCGATCACCCGGGCGATCGGGCCGAGCTCGTCGAAGCGTCCGGGACCGGTCACCGCTCCGACCTCGGGATCGGCGAAGTGGCCGGCCAGGCGCGCCAGCCAGTCGGGTCCCGGGCGGGAGTCGGCGTCGAGCCGTGCGAGGACGTCGCCGTGCGCCTCGTCGAAGCCGTGCGCCGTGCTCGCCGGGATCCCGGCTCCGTCGTGCCGCACCACCCGCGCGCCCGCCGCTCGCGCGACGGCGGCGCTGTCGTCGGTGCTCCCGTCGTCGACGACGACGATCTCGAACGGAGCGAGCGTCTGCTCGCGGAGGAGCTCGAGCAGCTGCTCGAGGTGGCGGGCGTCGTCCTTCACGGGGACGACGACCGAGATGCGCCGGTGATCCATCCGCCCAGTCAACGCGATCGGGGCGCTCAGCGGGGACACCGCCACGCGTCTCGCGCGAGCCCGGACCTGTCAACCGGCTCCCGAGCGCGCCGGATCCGCTGATGGGATCGACCCGTGTCCGCCGGATCGGCGGCCCGATCGAGACAGGAGACGACATGACCCAGGGACCTCGAGACTTCCAGCCCACCCGTGCACTGGTGACCGCTTCTGACTCCGGCATCGGCCGGGCGACCGCGGTGGCACTGGCCGAGGCGGGCATGGACGTCGGCATCACCTGGCACAGCGACGAGGAGGGCGCGCAGGGCACGGCGGAGGAGGTGCGCTCCCTCGGCCGGCGCGCCGAGATCGCGCGCCTCGACACGACGGATCTGGAGGGCGCGGGCGACGTGATCGACGACCTCGCGGATCGACTGGGCGGGCTCGACGTCGCCGTCAGCAATGCGGGCGGAGGCGGAGGCGAGCCCTTCCTCGAGCAGAGCCTCGACAGCTGGCGCTCGACCGTCGCCCTGAACCTCGACGGAGCGTTCGTCTGCCTCCAGCGCGCCGCGCGGCGCATGGCGGCCCAGGGCACGGGCGGCAGGATCATCGCGGTCACCAGTGTCCACGAGCACCAGCCGCGGGTCGGCTCCGTCGCCTACACCGCTGCTAAGCACGGGCTGGGCGGCCTGCTGAAGGTGGCCGCACTCGAGCTCGGCTCCCTCGGCATCACCGTCAACGCCGTCGCCCCCGGGGAGATCGCGACGCCGATGAACGACGCCGAGGATGTGGACCCCGTCACGATCGACCGCCCCGGCATCCCCCTCGGCCGCCCCGGCGACGCCCGCGAGATCGCGGCGGTGGTCGCCTTCCTGGCCTCTCCCGCCGCCTCCTACATCACCGGATCCTCGTACGTCGTGGACGGCGGGATGCTGCAGATGGGGCCGCAGGCCGGCTCCCACCTCCGGCAGGACGACTGGCGCGAGGCCTGAGCCGCCGACCACGGCGCCCGCCCGCCGGGTACTCTCGAAGAGGTGCTCCGGCGGGCGGGGCGCCTGCTCCGGGATGTAGGTGACGCACGTGTGGTTCCGGCGTCGACGCAGGTTCAAGATGGAGCCGTACGACCCCGATGAGAACCCGTCGCGCGAGCCCGCCTCCGTCGAGGAGGCCGCCGAGGAGGGCCTGATGCTCGCGCAGTACGCGAGCCGGATGGCCGTGAAGAACCGTGTGCTGATGGACGGCCTCGGTGCTGACGTCCCCTTCGACTCGGGCCGCTACTCCGTCGTCGCCGCGGAGGAGCTCGAGAAGCTGGCGCGCGAGTCCGAGGCAGCCGCCGAGCGCCTGCGCGGCATCGCCGCCGACGTGACCTCGGTGGGCGGCCGCTCCGACCACGTGCACGACTACCGCTCGGCCGACGTCGACAACCTCGACCACCGCGAGCGGCTCTCGCTCCTGGTCGCCGACTCCCTCCACAGGCGGGCGCAGGACGAGGAGTACCTCGCGACGCTCGTCGACGACGCCCGTCAGGACGCGTGGCGCGAGCTCGCGCAGTCGATCGAGGAGACCCTCGACCGCACCTCGCGGATCGACCCGGACGACGAGGAGTACCGCCGCGACCGCTCGGTGCGGATGGCGCTCGTGGTCGTCGACGACCTGGTCAAGCTGGCGGAGGAGCGCGGCGTCAGCCTCGAGGACTGACGGGCTCGTCGTGGGACGCCGGGACGGGGCTCAGGCCCAGCCGGCGCGGAACGACTCGGTCGCCTCGGCGGAGCGCTCCCGGACCGACTCCAGCAGCTCCTCCATGGTGGAGCTGCGGAGGAACGCGAGGCGGTCGAGCTCGGTGACCGGTGCGACGCCGGCGAGCTGCCAAGCGTGCGCGGCCGGATCCTCGGCGAGCTCGACGACCGCGCCGTAGCGCTGCTCGACGAACTCGCTCGCGACCGCCAGTGCCGTGCGGACCGCCGACTCCGCCGCAGCCAGCGCGGGGGCGTGCTTCTCGTCCCACTCCAGATCGGGCAGCAGGCGGACCTCGGCGCGCGGGTACGGGTCGTCCTCGTACCAGCGGACGACCTCGAAGCGCTCCTCTCCCACGGAGTCGAGCGTGACGAACGACTCCGCCCCGTCGATGTTCAGGATGCGCGCGCGGGCGCCGACCGCGAACCGCTGGTCGCCGCCGCCCACCTCCTGGCCGCGCTCGATGAGCACGACGCCGAACGCGAGGGTCTCGTCCTCGAGGACGTCGCCGAGCATCCGCAGGTACCGCGGCTCGAACAGCCGGAGCGGGAGCGGCATGTGCGGCAGGAGCACGGAGCCGAGCGGGAACATCGGAAGATCAGGCACAGGATCAGGCAATCACGTCGAGCGGGGAGCGGCCAGTACGGGCGCGGCGCGTCGGGACGTGCTAGCGCATCGCGCCACCGTGTCGTCCGCTCGCGGATGCTCGCCACGCCCCGGACGATCTCCGACGGCCCGGACCCACCCGCGAGGCGCCCACTCAGACTGGGAGCATGGATCTCGCTGACCTCCGCGCCGTCGTCCGCGCGGACCTGGCCGCCAAGGGCCACGCCTCCGACCGGCTCACCGTCCTCGTCCTCCGACTCGGGCAGTACTCGAGCTCTCGGAGGACCCGGCTCCCCCTCCACCTCGTCTACCGCCTGGTCGATCTCGTCTGGACCCGCATGATCGTCGGAGCCGAGCTGCCGCCGGCCGCTCAGGTCGGGCCCGGCCTGCGGCTCCCCCACTGGGGCCGCGGCGTGATCCTGCACCCGCGCACGGTCATCGGGAGGAACGCGTTCATCTACCACGGCGTCACCATCGGCGAGTCGAAGGGTCGGACGCCCGTCATCGGCGACGACGTCTACATCGGCGCCCGCGCGACGATCGTCGGGGACGTGACCGTCGGCGACCGTGTGCGGGTCGGAGCCGGCGCCGTCGTTGTCCGCGACGTCGCATCCGACTCGTCCGCGGTCGGCGTGCCGGCGAGGACCGCGTCGGCGCCGTCCTGAGGCACGGCCCGTCGGCCTGACGGGGCCGGACCGTCCGCTCCGACGAGAACGACATCAGGTGGAGGTCCGACCCGGCGCTGGAGACGAGGAACCACCGCGGGTGGAGCGGAGTAGGGCGTACGGGACTTGAACCCGTGACCGACGGATTATGAGTCCGCTGCTCTGACCGGCTGAGCTAACGCCCCGCGGCGGCCGTCCGAGCGGCCGTCAGGTGGCGGCGGGTGCGGACGCTGCGTCGGAGGCCGGATCGGCCACCGGCTCCCCACGATACAGGCTCTCGAAGGTGCTGATCGTGCGGTTGATGTCGTGCGCGGCGACGATTTGGAGGGAGGCGCGCTTCATCGCCTCGAGGTCCTCCTGGTCGGCCGTGAGCACGGCGGTGAGGCGGTCGGCGAGGGCCTCGGCGCTGCCCGGCGCGAAGAGGTAGCCGTTCTCGCCGTCGTGGACGAGGTGCGGGAGGGCCATCGCGTCGGCGGCGACGACGGGGAGGGCCGAGGCCATCGCCTCCATCGTCGCGATGCTCTGCAGCTCGGCGATGGACGGCATGGCGAACACGGTGGCGCGCGTGTACGCCTCCTTGAGCTCGGCATCCGAGACGTAGCCGGTGAAGCGCACGCGGTCGGCGATGCCGAGGGTCGCGGCGAGCTGCTGGAGGTTGCGCATCTGGTCGCCGCCGCCGACGATCTCGAGCTTCGCGTCGAGCGCCGGATCGAGCAGGGCGACGGCGCGGAGCAGAACGTCGATGTGCTTCTCGCCGGTCACGCGGCCGACGAAGAGGATCGAGTCGCCGGCGCGGGCCGAGAAGTCGGGCGTGTAGTTGTCGGCGTCGATGCCGCAGGAGATGGCGTGGACGCCCCGGAGGCCCGTGTACTTCTCGAGGAACTGCGCGGCCTTGCGGGTCGGCGTGGTGACCGCCTCCGCCCGGCCGAAGGTGCGGCGCGCGGCCCGCCACGCCATTGCCACGGCCTTGGCCTGCACGGCCTTCGGCAGGAGGGTGAACTCGAGCATGTTCTCGGGCATGAAGTGGTTCGTGCCGACGATGCGGATGCCGCGCTTGGCCGCCTCGATCCCGAGGCCGCGGCCGACGATGATGTGCGACTGGAAGTGCACGACGTCGGGCTTCACCTCGTCGAGGATGCGCGCGCTGTTCTGCCGGATGCGCCACGGCATCGCGAAGCGCAGCCAGTCGTGCGGGTACCAGCGCCAGCTGTAGAGCCGGTGCACGATGATCCGTTGGCCCTCGTGCGTCTCGACCCGGGTGCCGCTCCAGCCGTCGGCCGAGGGGGCGACGACGTGGACCTCGTGGCCGCGCTGCGCGAGACCGGCGGCGAGGCGCTCGGCGAACTTCGCGGCTCCGTTCACGTCGGGAGCGAAGGTGTCGCAGCCGATCACGACCGTCAGCGGTCGGGAGTCGGGCGATCCCGGTCGGGACGCGTCGCGGGGATCTGACACGGGAGGTCCTATCGGTGTCGTGCCGCTCGGGGAGAGAAGGGAGCGATCGGCGGAGGTCGGTCGGTTTCGTGGCTCTCGGCGCGGACCCATTGTAGGCAGAGGAGTCCTCACCACTCGGGATCCCGCGCCGTCAGCGCGCCTGCGGGTGGTGCTTGGCGAGGAGGAAGACGCCGTAGATGGCGACGGCACCGGCCGCGATGAAGAGCGGGATCGCCCACGGGGCCGCGTACTGCGCCTCTCCGAGCACGACGATGCCGATCGCGACGGCGACCAGCGGGTCGATGACGGTGAGGCCCGCCACGACGAGGTCCGGCGGGCCGGAGGAGTAGGCGTTCTGAACGAAGTACCCGCCGAGCGCGGTCGCGGCCAGGAGCGCCACGATGCAGACCACCGTCAGCGCGTCGAACTCGCCGTACTTGATGCGGTTGAGCACGACCTTCGCGAGAGTCGCGACGAAGCCGTAGACCACTCCGGCGCCCACGATGTAGAAGATCGCCTTCGCTCCGCGGCGGAAGACGCGGAAGGCGACGACGAAGACCGTGAGCACCACGGCGAGGATCACGAGGATCGTGATGAGCTCGGGCGTCTGGATGGACTTGTCGACCGCGTTGAACGCCGCTACGAGGACGAACGTGCCGACGCCTCCGACGCAGAGCACGATCGCCCGGATCGACGCCGCGTTCAGGCGCACCCGGCTGACCCGCGCGTTGACGACCGCGGTGATCACGAGCGCCACCGCTCCGAGCGGCTGCACCACGATGAGCGGGGAGAAGCCGAGGCTCGTCAGCTGGAAGACGATCGCGAGACCCAGGAGCAGGGTGCCGATCACCCACGAGGGGCGCGAGAGCAGCGCGACCAGCTGGCCGCCGCTGAGCCCGGAGGAGCCGGAGCGCTTCGAGAACCGCTCCACCTTCGCCACTCCCCGGTGCTGGAACTGCGCGCCGAGGGAGAGGAACACCGCGCCCACGAGAGCGATCGGGATGCCGATGAACTTCGCCGGGTCGTTGAGGAGTTCGGCGAGATCGGCGGGCATGGGGTCGACCCTACCCAGAACGCCTCCGGGAGTCCTCCGACGCACGGGTGAGGGGCTGAGCCCAGCGGATGATCCTCGCGGACCCGGTCGGCGGCCCCGCGGTACCCTGTCCCCCATGGCCGTCCTCCCCATCCGCATCGCCGGCGACCCCGTCCTGCACTCCCCCGCCGCCCCCGTCACCGAGTTCGACGATGCGCTGCGCACCCTCGTCGCCGACATGTTCGAGACGATGGACACCGCCCCCGGAGTCGGCCTCGCCGGCCCGCAGGTCGGCGTCCCGCTGCGCCTGTTCGTCTACGACTACGCCGACGACGACGGCACCCCCCGCCGCGGCGTCGCGATCAACCCCGAGCTGTTCGTCACGCCGACCCCGCTCGGCGAGGCGGACGAGGACACGGAGTCGGAGGGGTGCCTCTCCTTCCCCGGCGAGCGCTTCCCGCTCCGCCGCTCCGAGCGGGCGATCCTCCGCGCGGTCGACCTCGAGCAGGAGCCGTTCGAGATCGTCGCGGACGGCTGGTTCGCGCGCGTGTTCCAGCACGAGTTCGACCACCTCGACGGCGTGCTCTACATCGACCGCCTCGAGCACGACTACCACAAGCCGGTCGCGAAGATCACCCGCAAGCGCGGCTGGGGCGGCCCCGGCGTCTCGTGGCTGCCCGGCGTGGAGCACCTCGAGGACTGACTCAGGCCAGGTCGACCCCGTGCACGCCGTTGTGGTGGCGGATCGCGGGGAACGAGGCGGTGACGCTCCGGCCGACGCCGGGCGTCCGCTTCTCGGTCACGTCGCCGCCGAAGAGGGCGGCCCGCTCGCGCAGCTCGGCGAGCGCGGGGCTGTCGATGCGCTCGGTGAGCGAGCGCAGGTCCGCCTCGAGAGCGCTGGCGTCCTGCTCCGCCGCGCCGTGCTGCTCGCGGTCGTCGTCGACCTCCACCCGGAGGCCCGTGGTCGTCCATCGGGAGCTGATGCGGACCTCGGTCCCCGCGCCGCCGGTCTCCAGCGCCGAGTCGAAGGCGTACTCGAGCACCCGGAGCACGGCCACCTCGGCGCCGTCCTGCAGCGGGAACGGCTCGCCGAACGACTCCTCGCGGACGCTCAGGCCTCGCTCGCGGGCGCCCTCGATCAGGGGGACGGAGCCGCCGGTGCGCGGCAGCTCCCCCGGATCGACGGAGGCGACGGTCGCGATGCGGCGCAGCTGCGCCAGCGAGGCCTCGGCCGCCCGCACGGCACGCTGCGCCGACCGCGCGGCTGCGGCGGGGTCGCGGTCGATCGTGAGCCGGACGCTCTCGGCCTCCTCGACGACGTGCGCGGCGCTGCGGACCGCGAGCTGCTCGAGCTCGCCGACGATGCGGAGCCTCGCCTCCTGCTCGCCGACCGCCAGCTCGAGGCGGACGACGCGCGCCGCCTCCTCCGCACGGCTCTCGGCGGCACGGCGCTCGGCGCCGACGGCGCGGCGCCACAGCACGACGACCGCGACCAGGGCGATCAGGGCGAGGACGAGGACGACTTCGAGCACGACGGCCTCCGGGGGGACGGGACGGGTTCGGCACAGGAGCGCCGGAGAGAGATCGTACCCGCGCCGCGGACAGCGGACCTGAGGCCGCGGAGGGGGTTGCGGAGCCGTACTCAGCCGTCGGAGCGCACGGAGCGGGTGACGGTGAAGCGGCGGTCGCGCGCCACCACCGTGGTCGGCCCGACCGCACGGCGCAGCTCGGCCGGATGCGCGAGGTGGGAGTTGAAGACCGTCCACAGCACGCCTCCGGGGCGCAGCACGCGGCCGGCCGCGCGCAGCATGCGCCGGGCGACGAGGTCGGTGACGGCTCCGTCGGAGTGGAACGGCGGATTGCAGAGCACGACGTCGACGGACGACGCCTCCAGCGTCGAGGCGTTGTCGTCGCGGAGGACGCGGACGGCGAGCCCATTGGCCGCCGCGGTCGCCCGGGCGGACTCGACCGCGGCACGCGAGGTGTCCGTCGCGGTCACGGCGAGGTCGGGGCGGGCCCGGGCCACCACGGCGGCGAGCACGCCGGTTCCGCAGCCGAGGTCGAGTGCGGTGCCCGCGGGGAGGGAGTCGAGATCGAGGGCGGCGAGGAGGGCGCGGGTGCCGAGGTCCAGTCGTGCACCTGCGAAGGCTCCCGGCAGTGCGACGACCTCGAGGTCGAGCTCGTCCAGACGGCGCCGCTCGGGCCCTGGCGCGGGCGGCTGGTCGGGGAGCGCGCCGCTCGCGAGCAGGGCGCGCGACTTCTGCCGGGCGAGGGAGACGTCGATCCGCTCGTAGCGCACGGCGAGCACGTCGTTCATCGTGCGGGTCATGTGCTTGATGCGGCCGGCGCCGATCAGGGTCGCCGCCGGGTTCGCGAGTGCGGTCCCGGCCGCGACGGCGGCCAGGGCGTCGAGCGAGCGCGGCAGGCGCAGGAGCACCGCGTCGGCGTCGCGGACGGCCTCCGCGACGGAGTCGACGATCTCGATCGGCGCGAGATCGACGCCCGACCCCCGCACCGTCTCGAGGTTCTGCGAGAGAGCGCGCTCGGCGGTGATCGAGTCCTGCACGACGCGTACGGCACGGCCGTCGGCGGCGAGGCCGAGGCTCAGTGCCCCGTAGGCGTCCCCGATCACGGCGAGGCGGCCGCGATCGGCGGCGAGGTCGAGCAGCAGACGGTCACTGGCGTCGACGGCGACGAGATCCGGCGCCTCGACGTCGGGGCGGCGGCGCAAGAGAGCGAGCACGTCCTCGCGCATCGCCCCTCCGATCGTCGGTCCGAGCGGGTGGGCCCTCGAGGGCGACCGCTCGCGGGCACGAAAAAAGGGCCCGAGAGTGGAGTCCCGGACCCTTCGCTCCCCGACTTGGACTCGAACCAAGAACCTACCGGTTAACAGCCGATTGCTCTGCCAATTGAGCTATCGAGGATCATCCGACCACCCGGAGGCGATCAGCGCGGTACTACTTTAGCAAACTCTCCGCGAACGCAAAATCGGGCGCGCACTCAGTAGCCGGAGCCCGGGTCGACGCGGCCGACGAACGGCCCGCCGGCGGCACAGGCGGCCACGTTGGCGCGCACGCGCTCGGCCAGGAGCGGCGCGGTGATCTCGGGGGTGTCCGCGCTGTGGGGCGTGATCAGGCACCGGGGCTCGCTCCAGAGCGGATGCCCGTCCGGCAGCGGCTCGGGGTCCGTCACGTCGAGCGCGGCGCCCGCGAGACGGCCTTCGGCGAGGGCCGCGACGAGCGCGTCCGTGTCGACGAGGCTCCCCCGGGCGACGTTGACGAGCACGGCGTGGGCGGGGAGCCGCGCGAGCAGACCCGCGTCGACCATCCGCTCCGTGCCCGCGGTGGCGGCGGCGGCAAGGACCAGCACGTCGGCGTCCGCCGCGGCCTCGGCGAGCCGCGACGCCGGCAGGGTGCGGGCCGCGCCCTCCACCGGCTCGTCTCCGCGGCGGACGATCGTCACCCGGCTGTCGAAGACGGCGAGCAGCCGCAGGAGCTCGCGAGCGATCCCTCCTGCTCCGACGATCACCACGGAGGCGCGGTGCAGCGTGACCGCCTTCTTCGGCCCCCACGACTCGGCGCGCGCCCGCTCCGGCAGCGAGCGCAGGAGGGCGAGCACCAGCGCGAGCGCGTGCTCGGCCACCGGCTCCGCGTAGGCGCCCTTGGCGCTGGTCCAGACGATGTCCGCGCGGGACGCGGCGAGCACGGGCGCGAAGACGTCGACGCCGGCCCAGGGCAGCTGCACCCAGCGGATCGACGGGTGCTCCTCCAGCACCGCGGCCAGCTCGTCCGTGCGGCCGTAGGACAGCCAGAGCAGCGCGTCCGGACTCCCGTCGAGTCCGACGACCACTCCCCCGCCCGACTCGACCGCCTCGGCGAACACCGGCTTCGGCCGCGGGAGCACCGCGACGCGCGGGACGGTCACTGGTCGGCCGCCTCGACGCGCTGCGCTCGGGAGGCGTCGAAGCGCTCGTACTCGGCGAAGGCCGCTCCGAGCTCGCGCACGTAGGGGTGCCGGGCCTCGATCAGCACGTCCAGCAGCGGCCCGTACGCGACGACCTCGCCGCCGACGAGCACTGCGATCCGGTCGGTCGCCCGGCTCAGCACGTCGATGTCGTGGCTGACCACGACGGCCGCGAATCCCTCCCGGCGCCGCAGGTCGGCGAGGAGGTCGACGATCGACTCGCGCACCGTCGCGTCGATGCCCGAGGTCGGCTCGTCGGCGATCAGCACCTTCGGCCCGAGCACGAGCGAGCGGGCCACGGCCACGCGCTGGCGCTGGCCGCTGGAGAGCTCGTAGGGGTAGCGGTCGAGCAGGAACAGCGGCAGGTGCACGGAGTCGAGCAGCGTCGCCACCCGCACCGCCGCGGCCTTCGGGTCGTAGTGGCGGTCGCGGAGGAAGATCGGCTCGGCGATCAGCTCCGAGACGGTCAGCTCGGGGCGGAGGGCCGCACCGGCGTCCTGCGCGAGATGCGCGACGTCGACGGTGAAGCGCTTGAGCTCGCGGGCGGGGAGCGAGCGGAGGCGGTGCCCCGCGACCGTCGCGTCCCCTCCGATGATCACCGGACGCGTGCGGCCGCCGTCGCGCCCCAGGCCGTCGCCGCCGAGCACGCGCGCGAGCGTGGACTTGCCCGAGCCGCTGCCGCCGAGGATCCCGAGCACCTCCCCCGGCTCCACGCGGAGGCTCACTCCCCGCAGCGCCGTCCACCGGCGGCTGATGCCGCGCGGCGGGTACTCGACGCTGAGGTCGTCGACGACGATGGGGGCCGGATCCTCGGCGGTCCGGCTCACGCCCGGCGCTCCGCCTCGACGATGCTGCGCAGGAGCTCGCGCCTCGAGGCCTGCTCGACCGGGTCGGGCACGGGCAGGGACGCGAGCAGGCGCTGCGTGTAGGGGTGCTTCGGCGCAGCGAGCACCTCCGCCCCCGTCCCCTCCTCGACCAGCTCGCCGCGGTAGAGCACCGCGATGCGGTCGGCGAGCAGGTCGACCACGGCGAGGTCGTGGCTGATGAACAGGGAGGCGAAGCCGAACTCGCGCTGCAGCTGGGCGAACAGCTCGAGCACGCGGGCCTGCACCGACACGTCGAGCGCCGAGGTGGGCTCGTCGGCGATCAGCAGCTTCGGCTCGAGGGCGAGGGCCCGGGCGAGGCTGGCGCGCTGGCGCTGGCCGCCGGAGAGCTCGTGCGGGTAGCGGTCGCCGTAGGAGCGGGGCAGCTGCACCGCCTCCAGGAGCTCGTCGACGCGCGAGCGCGCCCCGGCGGCGTCGCCGGCCCGCCCGTGCACGATCAGCGGCTCGGCCACGCACTCCGCGATGGTGAGCAGCGGGTTGAAGCTCGACGCCGGATCCTGGAACACGAAGCCGATGTCGCCGCGGACCGGCCGGAAGGCGCGCTCGCGGATGCCGCGCATCTCCTTGCCGAGGACCTTCAGCGACCCGCCGGTCACCGGCGTCAGACCCGCGATGGCGCGCCCGATGGTGGTCTTGCCCGAGCCGCTCTCGCCGACGAGGCCCAGCACCTCGCCCGCGCGGATGCGCAGCGAGACGCCGTCGACCGCGACGAAGCCGGGACGGCCGAGCCTGCCGGGGTACTGGATCCGCAGGCCCTCGGCGGCGACGAGCGTCTCGGCCTCGGGGGCCTCGGCGCGCTCGACGGCGCGGACGCGGGCGCGCTCGACGCCCTGGCCCACGTGCGGGACGGCGGCGAGGAGCTTCCTCGTGTACTCGGCCTTCGGCGCCGAGAACAGCTCGGAGACCGTCGCCTCCTCGACCAGCTCGCCCTGGTACATCACGGCGACGCGGTCGGCCAGATCGGCGACGACGCCCATGTTGTGGGTGATCAGCACGATCGAGGTGCCGAACTCGTCGCGGCACCGGCGGAGCAGGTCGAGGATCTCGGCCTGCACGGTCACGTCGAGCGCGGTGGTCGGCTCGTCCGCGACGATCAGACCGGGATCCAGGACCAGCGCCATCGCGATGACCACGCGCTGCTTCTGGCCGCCCGAGAACTGGTGCGGGTAGTAGTCGACCCGCTTCTCCGGCTCCGGGATGCCGACGGTGCGGAGGACGTCGATCGCGCGCCTGCGGGCCTCCTTCTTCGAGACGGAGCCGTGGGCGCGCAGTCCCTCCGCGATCTGCCAGCCCACCGTGAAGACCGGGTTGAGGGCGGTGCCCGGCTCCTGGAAGACCATGGCGACGTCGGTGCCGCGCAGCTCCCGGAGGCGGGCCTTGGGCACGGAGACGACGTCGGTCGCCGCGCTGCCGTCCTTCTTCGAGAGCAGGACCACTCCGGAGGCGGTGGCCGTCTCGGGCAGGAGGCCGAGGATGGTCTTCGCGGTCACGGTCTTGCCGCTGCCGGACTCGCCGACGATCGCCAGGACCTCGCCGCGCTCGACGCGCAGGCTCACCCCGGCGACGGCGCGGACGGCGCCGCGGTCGCTCGCGAACGCGACCTCGAGGTCGGTGATGTCCACGATCGGACGCGCTGAGGCGTCCCGGACGATGCGCTGGTCGCTCATCGCGTCTCCTCCACTCCGGCGACGGGGTCGTGCCCCGGCGTCTCCAGGCCGTCGGCGGCGAGGACGCCGCCCGGCACGACGGACGTCGCGGCGACGTCGCCGGCACCGGCGGCCACCGCGCGCCGACCGCGCAGGCGCGGGTCGGCGAGGTCGTTCAGGCTCTCGCCCACGAGGGTGATGCCCAGCACCACGAGCACGATCGCCAGGCCCGGGAAGACCGAGGTCCACCAGATGCCGCTCGTGACGTCCGACAGCGCCTTGTTGAGGTCGTAGCCCCACTCCGCGGCCGACGTCGGCTCGATGCCGAAGCCGAGGAAGCCCAGGCCAGCGA
The DNA here is from genome assembly GCF_002932395.1 of Rathayibacter sp. AY1D9. Lineage (NCBI taxonomy): Bacteria > Bacillati > Actinomycetota > Actinomycetes > Micrococcales > Microbacteriaceae > Rathayibacter > Rathayibacter sp. AY1D9. The sequence continues at coordinate 8,349 of NZ_PSVQ01000019.1, read as the reverse complement.
GGGTCAGGATCGCCTCGGAGGAGTTCAGTGTGAAGATCAGCGGCAGCGTGCGCGTCGCGTTCCGCAGGACGTGGCGGAACATGATCCGCGGCGTCGACGCTCCGATGACCTTCGCCGACTCGACGAAGGCGTCGCCCTTGATCCGCACGGTCTCGGCCCGGATCACGCGGAAGTACTGCGGAATGTAGACCACGGTGATCGAGACCGCCGCGGCGAAGATGCCGGCCCAGAGGTTCGACTGCCCGCCGGAGATGACGATCGACATCACGATCGCCAGCAGCAGGGTCGGGAACGCGTAGATCGCGTCGCAGATCACGACGAGCACGCGGTCGAGCCAGCCGCCGAGGTAGCCGGAGACGAGGCCGAGGAAGACGCCGAGGAAGATCGACAGGACCACGGCGACGACGATCACGAGGAACGCGGTCTGCGCTCCCCAGATCACTCGCGAGAGGACGTCGTAGCCGCCCACGGTGGTGCCGAGCAGATGCTCCGCGCTCGGCGGCTCCTGCGCGCCGAACGACTCGCCGCCCGAGCGCAGCTGCGAGTATCCGTAGGGCGCGATGAGGGGCGCGAACAGGGCCACCAGCAGGAACGCGCCGGTGATGATCAGGCCGGTGACGAGCATCCCCCGCTGGAGGCCGACGCTCTGCCGGAGCTGGTGGACGACTGGCAGACGGTCGACGAGACGACGGCGCGGACGCGCCGGGGAGGTGGTGCTCATGCTCAGTACCTCACTCGCGGGTCGATGAGCGCCGCGATGACGTCGACGATGAAGTTGGTCAGCGCCACGATGACGGCGAGCAGGGCGACGATGCCCTGCACGGCCACGAAGTCGCGGGCCTGGAGGTACTCGGCGAGCTGGAAGCCGAGGCCCTTCCACTCGAAGGTGGTCTCGGTGAGGACGGCGCCGCCGAGCAGCAGGGCGATCTGCAGGCCGATCACGGTGATGATCGGGATGAGCGCGGGCCGGTAGGCGTGGGTGCGGACGAGCCGGAACTCGCTGACGCCGCGCGAGCGCGCCGCATCCACGTAATCGGTGCCGAGCGTGCCGATCACGTTGGTGCGCACCAGGCGCAGGAAGATGCCCGCGGTGAGCAGTCCCAGTGCGACGGCGGGGAGCACCGCGTGCGAGAGCACGTCCGAGATCGCGGCCGGGTCGCCGGTCTGGATCGCGTCGATCAGGTAGATGCCGGTCTTGTTCTCGAGGAACTGGAGCGAGAGCTCGGTGCTCGTCGAGGCGCGCCCGGCGACGGGGAACCACTTCAGCCAGACGGAGAACACCAGCTTCAGCAGCAGGCCCGCGAAGAACACCGGAGTCGCGTAGCAGAGGATCGCGAAGATGCGCAGCACCGCGTCGGGGGTGCGGTCGCGGTGGTAGGCGGCGAGCATCCCGAGCGGGATGCCGACCAGGAACGCCACGATCAGGGCGTAGAAGGCGAGCTCGACCGTCGCGGCGCCGTAGGTGAGGAGCACCTCGGTCACGGGGCGGTTGTCGCTCAGAGTGGTGCCGAAGTCGCCGGTCAGCAGCTTGCCGAGGTACTCGAGGTACTGCACGATCAGCGGCCGGTCGTAGCCGGCGGCGGCCACACGCTCGGCGAGCTGGTCCGCGGTCAGGCGGCCGCCGAGGGCCGCCGTGATCGGGTCGCCCGTGGAGCGCATGAGGAGGAACACCAGCGTCACGAGGATGAAGACGGTGGGGATGATGAGCAGGAAGCGGACGAGCAGGTAGCGCCCGAGTCCGCCCCCGGAGCCGCGCGGTCGCCGGGTGGGCGCCGTCGCCGCAGCCGTCGTGGCTGTCGTCACGTGATGCCTTTCGTGGAGAACGGCCGGCGCCTCCTGTCGGGGAGGCGCCGGCCGCGAGGGGGGTGGATCAGCCATTGCTGAGTGCCGCGTAGCGGAACTTGAACGAGGCGTCGAGGGTGTCCTCGGCTCCGCTCACGGTGCTGCCGACGACCGCGACCTGCGAGCCCTGCAGGTAGGGGACGGTCGAGAGCTGCGCCGCGACCTTCTCCTGGATCTGCTCGATCAGCGCGGTGCGCGCGTCGGCGTCGGTGGTCGAGACCTGCTGTGCGATCAGGCTCTGCACCTCGGCGTCGTCGAAGTGGTTCGCGAGGAAGTTCTCCTTGATGAAGAACGGCGAGAGGTAGTTGTCGGCGTCGGAGTAGTCGGGGAACCAGCCGAGCTGGTAGGCCGGGTAGACGTCGCTCGAGCGGTCCTTCGAGTACTGCACCCACTCCGTGGTCTGCAGGTTCACGGTGAAGAGGCCGGTCGACTCCAGCTGGTCCTTGATCAGCGCGTACTCGTCGCCCGAGGACGGACCGTAGTGGTCGTTCGAGTACTGCAGGTTCAGGGTGACCGGAGCGGTGACGCCGGCGGCCTCGAGGGTCGCCTTCGCCTTGTCGGCGTCGGGCGCGCCGTTGCCGTCGCCGTAGAGCGACTTGAGCGGCTCGACCGCGCCGGTCAGGCCTGCGGGGACGTAGGAGTAGAGGGGGGTGTAGGTGCCCTTGTAGACCTGGTCGGCGATCTCGTCGCGGTCGATCAGGTCGGCGACGGCCTGGCGCACGGCGAGGGCCTTGGCGATGTCGGCCTCACCGGTGGTCGCGCCGAAGGGCTGGGTGTCGAAGTTGAAGACGATGTAGCGGATCTCGCCGCCGGGGCCGTCCACGACCTTGACCGTGTCGTTGCCGCGGAGGTCGTCGATGTCCGTCGCCGAGAGGCTGCGGAACGCGACGTCGATGTTCCCCTCCTGGATGTCCAGCTTGAGGTTGGACGAGTCCGCGTAGTACTTGACGTTGACGGTGTCCGTCTTCGCCTCGCCGAGAACGCCCTGGTAGTCCGGGTACGCCTTGTACTGGATGAGGTTGTTCACGTCGTAGTTCGCGATCGTGTACTGGCCGGCGAAGGCGTCGCCCGAGACGATGTCGGCGTCCGCGGTCAGCTCGTCGGCCGAGAAGACCTCCTCGTCCACGATCGGGCCGGCGGGGCTCGAGAGGATCTGGGGGAAGGTCTGGTCGTTCTCGGACTTGAGCGTGAAGACCACGGTCGTGTCGTCCGGAGCCGCGACGCTGTCGAGGTTCGCCAGGAGCGAGGACGGGCCGTTCTCAGCCGCGATGCCGACCTGGCGGTCGAAGGAGAACTTCACGTCGGAGGAGGTGAGGTCGTGGCCGTTGGCCCACTTCAGTCCCTCCTTCAACTTCACGGTGTACTCCGTGGGAGCGGTGAACTCCGCCGACTCGGCGATGTCGGGCTCGACGTCCGGGCTGCCGTAGGGGGTGTTCATCAGGAACGGGAACACCTGGTTCATCACGGCGAACGAGCCGTTGTCGTAGGAGCCCGCGGGGTCGAGCGTCGTGATCTTGTCGGTGGTGCCGATGGTCAGGGCCCCTCCGGCGCTGCCGCCGGACGAGTCGTTCCCGCCGGCGGCGCAGCCCGTCAGCACGAGCGCGACCGCGGCGAAGCCTGCGGCGGCGGCCAGTGCGCGGGTGCCGCGAGTGGATGCGGAATTCATCTCCGTCTGCCTCTTCCTGTCAAGGATGGGATGCGGGCGCGCTCCGGGCGCGCGGACTCTCGGCACACAGATCTCCTGTGGGCTGTGGCGTCACGACACTGGACGCCCGCATTGCTGTTCCTCATAGGTAACACAGTTGGAAGCGCTCTCCGAACCGGCACGGGCGTGCGGCCGATTTCTTCACACGACCGCAACACGCTCACTCCGTGCGCAGCGCCCGCTTCTCGCGCTCGAGCTCGACCAGGCGCACCTGCACCGCGCGCGCCATCACCGGATCGGCGGACGCGCGCTGGAGCGCCCCGCGCAGCTCGGCGATCTCGCGGAGCAGGTCGCGCTCGATGAGCGAGATCGCCACGTCGCGGGAGTAGCGGGCGAGCCCCTCCTCGTCGGCGGCCGGGATCGGCGCCACCGCGAGCTGGCGCACCAGCGAGGCGAAGGGGCCGGGGACGTCGTCGGTGACGTGCTCGACCCAGTCGCGGTCCTCCGCCCGCTCGAGGTTCGCGACCACGGCGTCGCGGACCACGCGGAGGGTCTCGTTGGTGACCGCCGCGTGCGCCGCCCTGGCCAGGAGCTCCGGACCCATCGCCTGCGGAAGCTGGAGCATCGCCATCAGCGCCTCGCGCTCGATGCGCGTGACGACGTCGACGGGGAGGTCGGCGATGCGCGCGCCGAGGGGCGCCTCGGCCGCGGACGATTCGCCGCCGCCCCGCCCGCCCTGCTGGTCGCGGCCCTCGGGTCCGGAGGAGCGGGGCCGGGATCCGGCGGAGCGCACGGCGGAGTTGACCTCGGCCATGTCCAGGCCGAGCATCCGGGCGAGCTCGCGGGAGTAGCCGGGCCGCAGCGCCGGGTCGCGGATCTCGGCGACGACCGGGGCGGCCGCGCGCAGGGCCGCGATCCGGCCCTCGACCGTCTCGAGGTCGTAGCGGTCCAGCAGCTGCCGGATCACGAACTCGAACATCGGCTTCTTGTCGTCGATGAGGCGGCGGACGGCGTCGTCTCCGCGGTTCAGGCGGAGGTCGCAGGGGTCCAGGCCCTCGGGCGCGACGGCGACGAAGGTCTGCGCGGCGAAGCGGTGCTCCTCCTGGAACGCGCGCATCGCCGCCTTCTGGCCCGCCGCGTCGGGGTCGAAGGTGAAGACGACCTCGCCGACGCCGCTGTCGTCGCCCAGCACCCGGCGCAGCACCTTGATGTGGTCGACGCCGAAGGAGGTGCCGCAGGTGGCGACCGCGGTGGTGACGCCGGCGAGGTGGCAGGCCATGACGTCCGTGTAGCCCTCGACGACGACCACCCGGTGCCCGCGGGAGATGTCCCGCTTGGCGAGGTCGAGCCCGTAGAGCACCTGGGACTTGTGGTAGACGGGCGTTTCGGGGGTGTTGAGGTACTTGGGGCCCTTGTCCTCCTCGAGGAGGCGGCGGGCGCCGAAGCCGACGGTCTGGCCGGTCACGTCGCGGATCGGCCAGACGAGGCGGCCGCGGAAGCGGTCGTAGACGCCGCCGCGGTTGTTGCTGCTGACCAGGCCGGCCGTGGTCAGCTCCTCCTCCGAGAAGCCGCGGCGCTTGAGCGCGGTGGTGAGACCGTCCCAGCCGTCGGGCGCGAAGCCGACGCCGAAGCGGTCGGCGGCGGCGCGGTCGAAGCCCCGCTCGCCGAGGAAGCGCCGGCCGACGTCGGCGCCCGGGGTCGCGAGCTGCTCGCGGAAGTACTCCTCCGCGGCGTCGTTCGCGGCGAGGAGGCGCGCTCGCCCGCCGGTCTCGGGCGCGCGGCCGTCGCCGTCCTCGTACTGCAGCGGGAAGCCGATCCGCCCGGCGAGGCGCTCGACGGTCTCGCTGAACGAGCTGTGGTCCATCTTCATGACGAAGCTGTAGACGTCGCCCGACTCCTGACAGCCGAAGCAGTGGTAGAAGCCGGCCTGCGGGCGGACGTGGAAGCTGGGGCTGCGCTCGTCGTGGAAGGGGCAGAGGCCCTTCAGCGAGCCGACGCCGGCCGACTTCAGCGTGACGTACTCGCCGATCACGTCGCCGATGTTCACCCGCGCCTTGACCTCCTCGACATCTGACTGTCGGATCCGAGGCATGGGGTCCATCGTATCGGCCGCCGGGGCCGCCGAGCCGGGGTGGGGAGAACTGCACCAGGGCGGCGCGGATCACCCCGGAGACCTGTGATCGGCCCCGCACCCCGAGATCAGGGTCATCCCTGATCCGCACCCGCCCGCCGTCTCCGAGAATCGACCCATGCCCCCTGCCGCCTCCCGCCCGCCTCTCCTGCGTGCTCTGCTCGTCGCCCTGCTCGGCGGTCTCGTCCTGGGCGGGCTCACCAGCCTGCTGCAGGGCTCCCTCCCGCCGTCGGTGAGCTCGTTCGCCAACTCTTCCGGGGGCTGGTCCATGCTCGTGTTCGCGCTCGTGCGCCTCGGCGGCGCCCGACCGGCGGCGGCGACCGCTCTCGGCCTGCTGAGCTTCTGGGCGCTGCTCGAGGGCTACGACCTGGTGACCGCGGCGCGCGGCTTCGGCTACTCGCCTCCCTTCACGGACGTCTTCTGGCTGCTCGCCGTCCCCGCCGGGCCGATCCTGGGCGCCGCCGCCGCACTCACCCTCTACGGCTCGAGGACGTGGCGCGTCCTGGCTGTCGCGCCGCTCTCGGGCGTGCTGATCGGCGAGGGCGTCTGGGCGCTGGGCGCGGTCGCCGACACCACGAGTCCGGTGTACTGGTGGCTCCAGATCGTCCTGGGCGCGGGCTTCCTCGTCCTGGCCGTCGTGCAGAGGAGGCCGCGCGCACTCGTCTCGCTCGCGGCGCTCGGCGTCACCGCGGCGGCCGCTGTCGCCTTCTTCGTCGTCTACTCCGCGCTGTGAACCGTTCGAGAGGGTCGTCGCTGACCCTCCGCGCACTCGCGGGTTCCGCCCTCCTCCTGGCCCTCGCAGGGTGCACCACCACGGCGGACACCCCGGTCGCGCCGCCGTCGTCCGCCTCGGTGCCGTCGTCGGTGTCCTCCGCCACCCCTCCTCCGATCGACGTCTCCGCCGAGCTGGCCGCGCTCGAGAACGAGTTCGACGCCCGGATCGGCGTCAGCGCCGTCGACACCGGCTCGGGCCGCCGGGTCCATCACCGGGCCGACGAGCGCTTCGGCTTCGCCTCGAGCCTCAAAGCCCTCGCCGCAGCGGAGTTCCTGCGCACCGTCCCCGCCGCCGAGCGGGACGAGGTGGTCACCTGGACCGTCGCCGACGTCGAGGCGGCGGGCTACTCCCCCGTCACGGAGGAGAGCACCGCCACCGGCCTGCCGCTGTCGCAGCTCGCCGAGGCGGCCGTCCGCCGGAGCGACAACACAGCGCTGAATCTCGTCCTCCGGCGCCTCGGCGGACCCTCCGCCCTCGACCGTGGACTCGAGGCTCTCGGCGACACCACCACCGAGGTGGTGAACGAGGAGCCCGCTCTGAACACGATCGAGCCCGGCAGCATCGACGACACCACCACCCCGGCCGCGTTCACGGCGGACCTCGCCGCGGTCGCCACAGGTGACGTGCTGTCCGCGGAGGACCGGGCGCTCCTGCTCGACTGGATGAGCGGCAACGCGACCGGCGACACTCTCGTCCGGGCGGGCGCTCCGGCCGGCTGGAGCGTCGCGGACAAGTCCGGGGGCGCCGGCGGGATCCGCAACGACGTCGCCGTGGTGACGCCTCCCAGGCGGGACGCGGTCGTGCTGTCGATCCTCTCGACGCGCAACGACCCCGAGGCGGACTACGACGACGCGCTGGTCGCCCGCGCCGCGGCCGTCGTGCTGGGAGCCCTGCGGTAGCGTCCGCCCGGCGTCAGCAGTGCCGGTTCACGTAGCCCGGTGCGCCACGGGGGACGACGTCGCGGTCGCGGAGGGTGACCGAGATGCTCCGGCCCTGCGCGGCGCAGGCCTCGGAGTAGGCGGACCGGCCGTTGTCGGTGTACTCGATCTCGTAGACCTGGCGCCCGTAGACGTCCGTGTACGCCGCGCACTCGTCGTAGACCTGGCACTCCTCGACGACGGCGAAGTCGAAGCCGACCGTCCTCTTCCCGGCAGCGGCGAGATCGGCTCCGTTCTTCTGGCCGATCGCCAGGCCGGAGCGGTGAGCGCGCGCCGTCAGGAGGGTGGCGAACGCCAGCGCCTGCGACTTCGTCAGCCTCCCGCCCGAGCGGGTGTAGCTGTCCAGATTGTCGGCCTCGACGGCGTCGAAGCCGTCCTCGGCGCATCCGTCGATCCAGGCGCCGACGATCGCGAGCAGAGCGGTCCGCTTCGCGGAGGTCGAGACGTCGAAGAGGTACTCGTCCGGCCAGCCCGGATCGGCGAGGGGCTTCCCGTCCGCTCGCCTCACCAGGAGCTCGGGGTGCCGCTTCGCGAAGGCGGCGCTCTCGCCGGGCTGGGTCTGGAAGGCGTTCACGTAGCAGATGCTGTAGCGGCCGGCGGCGGGCGCGTCCGTGCGGTCGCGGTCGACGATGGTGACGCTCGACGCCGGAGCGTAGGCGCCTCCCAGCTGGTAGTCGAGGACGCCGTTCGCGGGAGGGAGCAGCGGTGCCGCCGAGGCCGCGGCGGGCTGGACCAGCAGCAGCCCCGCGACGACCAGGGCGAGGAGGCCGAGACGGGGCCGACGCGGCCTCATCCGGGAGCTCCCGGCGTGCGCCCTGCGGCTCGCACGCCCGTGGCCGCCGGCAGCGCGCCGAGTGCGAGCTCGCCGATGACCGCGATGCGGTCCGCCGGTGCTCCGTCGCGGGCCTGCGTCGACATCCCGCTGAGCACGGCGACGACGAAGGCGGCGACGGATCCGGAGTCCGTCCCCGGCGGCACGTCGCCCTCCTCGATCCCGCGCTCGACTCGTGCGGCGACG
>NZ_PSVQ01000018.1:0-60762 GCF_002932395.1 Rathayibacter sp. AY1D9 | reverse complement strand
GCCGATGGTACTGCAGGGGGGACCCTGTGGGAGAGTAGGACACCGCCGGACACCATTCACGATGGCCACCCAGAAATGGGTGGCCATCGCTGTTTAACCGGTCGGTCTCTGTTCGAGGACGAACAGGGCCGGCCGGAGCGACGATGACCGTCGTCGCCCGACTCCGGAACGAGGAGCAGCGATGACTCAGCACGACCCGACGCCCTCTCCGGAATCGAGGCCGCTCCAGAACGGCTTCGACGTCGTGGAGGAACACGTCCTGTCAGACGAGCTCCTCCGGATCGAGCAGACTGCGCTCGACAAGAGGGCAGCCGGATACGTCCAGCTGCAGGAGCAGCTGCGCATCCGACTCGAGAACGCCGACCGCGACCGATGACCGAAGACTCGCGACTCGACTCGGCTCTCGCCGAACGGGGCATCGCCCGGTCCCGCACCCATGCCGCTCGGATGATCGCCGACGGTCTGGTGACGGTGGACGGCGTCCCTGCACTGAAGCCCTCGATCCGCGTCCGCGACGATCAGGACGTCGCGGTCGCCGGCCTCGACCACTACGTCAGCCGGGCCGCCCACAAGCTGCTCGCCGCCCTCGACACCTTCGCGACGGTGCGAGTCGCCGGCCGGAACGCTCTCGACGTCGGGGCGTCGACGGGCGGGTTCTCGCAGGTCCTGCTCGAGCGCGGCGCCGCCTCGGTGATCGCCCTCGACGTCGGGCACGCGCAGCTCGCTCCCCGGATCCGGTCCGACGATCGCGTCCACGTGGTGGAGGGGTTCAATGCGCGGGATCTCACCGCCGCCCGGCTCGCCGAAGCCGCCAGGACCGAGATCGTCCCGGACCTGGTCGTGTCCGACGTGTCCTTCATCTCCCTGCGGATGGTTCTGCCTCCCGTCGCCGCCTCCGTGGATCCGCTCGCCGACTTCGTGGTGCTGGTGAAGCCGCAGTTCGAGGTCGGCCGCTTGGGAGTGCGGGAGGGGATCGTCCGGGATCCGCAGCTGCGTCGCGAAGCCCTCTCGGACGTCCTGTGGTCGGCGTGGGACCTGGGGCTCGGCGTCGTCGGGCTGGCCGAGTCGCCACTCCCGGGGGGCGCTGGGAATCGCGAGTATCTGGCGCACCTCCACCGCGACCGCGGAACGATTCCGACAGAATGGAGGGACGCGGTCACCGCGCTCACCACCGGATGACGCGATCGTGTCCGCCGCTGTCGACCGACCAGAAGGACACACCCTCGATGCAGTCCCCTCGTGACGAGCGCAACATCCTCGTCGTCGCCCACACCGGACGGACGGACTCCCTCGATGCGGCGGTCCTCGTCGTCGAGCGCCTCCGGAACTCCGGCGCCCACCCCGTCCTCTGCGCCGACGACAAGGGCGACATCGTCGCGGTCGCTCCGGATCTGAGCGACGTCGCCGTGCTCGGGTCCAACGTCCCGCTCGAGTCCATCGAGCTCGTGTTCGTGCTCGGCGGGGACGGGACCATCCTCCGCGCAGCGGAGATCGTCCGGTCCGGGACGGCCCCTCTGCTCGGCGTGAACCTCGGCCACGTCGGGTTCCTCGCGGAGAGCGAGCGGGACGATCTCGACGACGCCGTCGCCCGTGCGCTCGACGGCGACTACGCGGTCGAGGAGCGGATGACCCTGCAGGTGCGCGTCAAGATCGACGAGGCCGTCGTCTACGAGACCTGGGCGCTCAACGAGGCGACCGTCGAGAAGGGCAGCCGCGAGCGGATGCTCGAGGTCATGGTGGGCGTCGACGGACGTCCGCTGTCGAGCTTCGGCTGCGACGGCATCGTCGTGTCCACTCCGACCGGTTCCACCGCTTACGCCTTCTCCGGGGGCGGCCCCGTCGTGTGGCCGACCGTCGAGGCGATGCTCCTCGTTCCGCTCAGTGCCCATGCCCTCTTCGCGCGGCCCCTCGTCGTGGGCCCGTCGTCGAGCCTCGCCGTCGAGGTCAAGGAGAGGACCGACGGCGTCGGCGTCCTCTGGGCCGACGGCCGGCGCGCCTACGAGCTGCCGCCGGGAGCGCGCGTCGTCTACCGGCGCTCGCCCGTGCCCGTGCGCTTCGCACGCCTGCACGACGCCCCCTTCACCGATCGACTCGTGCACAAGTTCGGTCTCCCCATCCGCGGATGGCGGGGGTCGGCGGAGACGGAGTAAGGCCCGATGCTCGAAGAGCTGCAGATCCGCGACCTCGGAGTGATCGCCGAGGCGACGCTCCCGCTCGGACCGGGCTTCACCGCGGTCACCGGCGAGACCGGCGCCGGCAAGACGATGGTGGTCACGGCGCTCGGCCTCGTGCTGGGCGCGCGCTCGGACGCGTCCGCGGTGCGCTCGGGAGCGAAGCAGGCCTGGGTGTCGGGGCGCTGGCTGGTCCCCGAGGAGGGCCCGGTCGCCGAGCGCGTCCACGACGCCGGCGGCGATCTCGACGGCCCGGAGCTGCTCCTCGCGCGGTCCGTCTCGGCGGAGGGACGCGGGCGAGCCGTCGTCGGCGGCCGGAGCGCACCGGTCAGCGTGCTGAGCGAGCTCGCCGATCAGCTGGTCGTCGTGCACGGGCAGTCGGACCAGATCCGCCTCCGCTCCGCCGCGGCGCAGCGCGAGGCGCTCGACCGGTTCGGCGGACCCGGTCTCGCCGACGCCCTCCGCGACTACGCGAGCGCCTTCGAGCGTTGGCGGGCCAACCGGGAGGAGCTCGACTCGCTCACCGAGGCCCGGGAGACGCGCGCCCGCGAAGCCGAACGGCTCCGCTCCGCCCTCGCCGAGATCGAGGTGGTCGCCCCCCAGCGCGGGGAGGACGTCGAGCTCGCGGCGCAGTCCGCCCGGCTCGGGAGCATCGAGCAGCTCCGGCTCGCCGCCGGCGAGGCCCGCGAGGCGATCTCGTCCGAGGAGCTGGACGGGCGGGACGCGCTCGGGCTCCTCGAGACGGCGCGGCGCGTGCTGGAGCGGGCGGCCGAGCACGACGCCGCGCTGCAGCCGACGGTCCAGACGCTCGGCGAGGCGGCGGTGCTCCTCGTCGACGCCGCCGGAGGGCTCTCCTCGTACCTGGCGGAGCTCGACCTCGACGGCGCGCACGACCTGGAGCTGATCGAGAACCGTCGGGCGGAGCTGTCCCTGCTCGCCCGCACCTACGGACCGACGCTGGACGACGTGCTCGACCTGGTGGACTCCTCCGGACTCCGCCTGCTCGAGCTCGACGGCGACGACGAGAGGATCGCGGCTCTCGAGGCCGACACCGCGGCCGACGCGGACCTCGTCGACCGCCTCGCGACCCGGCTGACCGAGCTGCGGACCGCGGCGGCCGCCGAGCTGGGGGAGCGGGTCAGCGACGAGCTCACCGCGCTGGCCATGGCGGATGCGCGCCTGCACGTGAAGGTGACGGCCGCGGGGGAGCCGAGCATCCACGGGCGCGACTCCGTCGAGATGCTGCTCCAGCCGCACACCGGGGCCGCACCCCGGCCCCTCGCCCGCGGAGCCTCGGGAGGCGAGCTCTCGCGGGTGATGCTCGCGATCGAGGTCGTGGTCGCCGCCAACGACCCCGTGCCGACGTTCGTCTTCGACGAGGTCGACGCAGGGGTCGGCGGAGCGGCGGCGATCGAGATCGGCCGACGGCTCGCGCGGCTCGCCGAGACGTCGCAGGTCATCGTGGTGACCCACCTCGCGCAGGTCGCCGCATTCGCCACGAACCACCTCCGCGTCGAGAAGGGCTCGGACGGCGCGGTGACCTCGAGCGCCGTGACGCAGCTCGACTCCGAGGAGCGGGTGTCCGAGATGGCGCGCCTGCTCTCGGGGCTCACCGACTCCGCCAACGCTCTCGCTCATGCGCGGGAGCTCCTCGAATCGAGTCGGCGGGGCTGATCGCGAGCGGCCCTGGACGACATCGATCCGTCCCGGACGGTCCGCCGCCGCCGTTCTGCTGTTACGGTGGAACCCCGTGGTGGACTTTACGAACGCGGGCCTTTCCTCTTCTTCTCCCTCGGATCCCGAGGGCTCCTCCAGGTCCTCGACCCGGAACGCTTCGACGGCCGGGCAGGACGCCCCCTCGAAGATCACGAAGCACATCTTCGTCACCGGCGGTGTCGTCTCCTCGCTCGGCAAGGGACTCACGGCCGCGAGCCTGGGCAACCTGCTGACCGCGCGCGGGCTGCGCGTCGTCATGCAGAAGCTCGACCCGTACCTGAACGTGGACCCGGGGACGATGAACCCGTTCCAGCACGGCGAGGTCTTCGTGACCGACGACGGCGCCGAGACCGATCTCGACATCGGCCACTACGAGCGCTTCCTCGACATCAACCTGAACCAGGCCGCGAACGTCACGACCGGCCAGATCTACTCGCGGGTCATCGCGCGGGAGCGCGCCGGCGAGTACCTCGGTGACACGGTCCAGGTCATCCCGCACATCACGGACGAGATCAAGCGGCGCATGCGCCTCCAGTCGGAGGACGACCCGCAGCCGGACGTCATCATCACCGAGATCGGCGGCACCGTCGGCGACATCGAGAGCCAGCCGTTCATCGAGTCGGCCCGCCAGGTCCGCCACGAGCTCGGCCGCCGCAACGTCTTCTTCGTGCACGTCTCGCTGGTGCCCTTCATGGGCGCCTCCGGCGAGCAGAAGACCAAGCCCACCCAGCACTCCGTCGCGGCGCTGCGCTCGATCGGCATCCAGCCGGACGCGCTGGTGCTGCGGAGCGACCGGCCCGTGTCGGAGTCGAACAAGCGCAAGATCGCGCTGATGTGCGACGTCGACGAGCAGGCCGTGGTCAACGCCAAGGACGTCGCGTCGATCTACGAGATCCCGCAGATGCTCAACGAGCAGGGCCTCGACGCCTACATCATCGACCAGCTGGGCCTCCCGGCCGGCGAGGTCGTCTGGGACGGCTGGTCGCGACTGCTCGAGGCCGTGCACGAGCCCAAGCACGAGGTCACCATCGGCCTGGTCGGGAAGTACATCGACCTGCCCGACGCCTACCTCTCGGTGACGGAGGCTCTGCGAGCCGGCGGCTTCGCGCAGCAGACGAAGGTCGCCATCCGCTGGATCGCCTCCGACGGGCTCGAGGACCCCGAGGCTGCGGCCAAGGCGCTCTCCGAGCTCGACGGCATCTGCGTGCCCGGCGGCTTCGGCATCCGCGGTATCGAGGGCAAGCTCGGCGCGCTGCGCTTCGCGCGGGAGAACGGGATACCGACCCTCGGGCTCTGCCTCGGCCTGCAGTGCATGGTCATCGAGTACGCCCGCAACGAGGCCGGCCTCGAGGGGGCCTCGTCGTCGGAGTTCGACCCGGAGACGGAGTTCCCCGTCATCGCGACGATGGCCGAGCAGGTCGAGATCCTCGCGTCCGGGGACATGGGCGGCACGATGCGCCTCGGCCTCTACACGGCCGAGCTCGCCGAGGGCTCGATCGTCGCCGAGGTGTACGGCGCACCTGAGGCTGCCGAGCGCCACCGTCACCGCTACGAGGTCAACAACCGCTACCGCGACCGGATCGCCGAGGCGGGGCTCTGGTTCTCGGGCCTCTCGCCCGACGGCCACCTCGTGGAGTACGTCGAGCTGCCCCGCGAGAAGCACCCCTACTACGTGGGCACGCAGGCGCACCCGGAGCTCCGCTCGCGCCCGAACGCCGCGCACCCGCTCTTCCGCGGCCTCGTGACCGCCGCCCTCGAGCGCCAGGAGGCCTCGCGCCTCTTCCCGGCATCGGAGGCGGGCGCCGATGAGTGAGCCGCTGTCGGACGAGCTCGTCGAGCCGGAGGTCCTGACCAGTGAGCGCGTCTTCGACGGGATGGTCTGGGGCGTCCGCGCCGAGACGTTCCGCTACGGCGGCGGCGAGCTGCGCCGGGAGTTCCTCGATCACACGGGAGCCGTCGCCGTGCTGGCCCTCGAAGACGAGGACCGCGTCGCCCTGATCAAGCAGTACCGGCACCCTGTCCGCACCCGCGAGTGGGAGATCCCGGCCGGCCTGCTCGACGTCGAGGGCGAGGATCCCCTGGTCGCCGCTCAGCGGGAGCTGGGCGAGGAGACGGACCTGCAGGCCGAGCGCTGGGACCTGCTCTCGGAGTTCGCCACCTCGCCGGGCGGCAGCGACGAGGTCATCCGGATCTACCTGGCCCGCGGGCTCTCGTCCACCGGCTCCGCCTTCGACCGCGAGGCGGAGGAGGCGGACATGGAGCTGCGGTGGGTGCCGCTGGACGAGGCGGTCGAGGCGGTCCTCGCCCGCCGGGTGCAGAACCCCTCGCTGACGATCGCGGTGCTCGCGGCGCACGCGTTCCGCTCGCGCGACTGGGACGGGCTGGGCGACGCGTCCTCGCCGTGGACGCGCCACCCGCGGGTCCGCCACCCCCGGGGGTGAGCCCCCGCGCCTGCGCCGAGGCGTACCTCCGGCAGGCGAGCGTGGAGCGCGGGCTCTCGGCGCACACGCTCGCGGCCTACCGGCGCGACCTGGAGCTCTACCTCGGCTGGCTCGAGGAGCGCGGGACCGTCGATCTGGCGCAGCTCGGACGGGTCGACCTGGGGGAGTTCTCCTCCTGGCTGGCCGCACGCCCGGAGCGGCCGCTCGCGGCGAGCTCGCGCGCACGGATCCTCTCGAGCGTCCGAGGGCTGCACCGCTTCGCCCTCGAGGAGGGGGTCGTCGCGGACGACGTTGCCCGGGACGTGATGCCGCCGAAGGTCCCGATGACCCTGCCGAAGGCGGTCACGGTCGAGCAGATGGCGGCACTGCTCGACGCGGCGCGCGGCGAGGAGCTCGCGGACCTGCGGGACCGGGCCCTGCTGGAGCTGCTCTACGCGACGGGCGCGCGCATCTCGGAGGCGGTGGACCTGAACGTCGACGACGTGGTCGCCGCGGAGGTGGTGCGGCTGACGGGCAAGGGGTCCAAGCAGCGGATGGTGCCGCTCGGCCGCTTCGCCCGCGAGGCGGTCGACGAGTACCTCGTGCGTGCGCGGCCCGAGCTCTCGCGGAGGGGACGCGCGACGCCGGCGCTCTTCCTGGGGGTCCGCGGGAGCCGCCTGTCGCGGCAGAGCGCCTGGCTGGTCATCCGCGCCGTCGCCGAGAAGGCCGGGCTGGACCGGGAGATCTCGCCGCACACCTTCCGGCACTCCTTCGCGACCCACCTGCTCGCGGGCGGCGCCGACGTCCGCGTGGTGCAGGAGCTCCTCGGGCACGCCTCGGTGGCGACGACGCAGATCTACACGCTGGTGACGGCGGACACGCTCCGGGACGTCTACACGTCCGCGCACCCGCGAGCGCGGCGCTAGAGCCGCGGCCCCGCGCGGCGGGGCGCGGCGGCCGGGGAGCGGGGCGCCGGTACACTCGTCGGAGGCCGCGCGGGAGCGCACGCCGCCACGGAAGCGAGGACGACGCAGGTGACACGCAAGACGGACGACAAGGCCGAGCTCACCGGTCTCGAAGCCCCGACGCTCGGCCCGACCGGCCGCCCCCTGCGCGACTTCCCGCTGCCGGTGGAGCTCACCGGTCACGGCCCCGCTCGGATCATCTCGCTCTGCAACCAGAAGGGCGGCGTCGGCAAGACGACGACGACCATCAACCTGGGCGCGACCCTCGCCGAGTACGGCCGCCGCGTGCTGGCCATCGACTTCGACCCGCAGGGCGCCCTCTCGGCCGGCCTCGGGGTCACCACCTACGACGCCATCACGATCTACGACCTGCTCCTCGGCACCGTGAAGGACCCGGCCGAGGCGATCCGGAGGACCCGCGTGCCGGGCCTGGACGTCATCCCGGCCAACATCGATCTCTCCGCCGCCGAGGTCCACCTCGTCAACGAGGTCGCGCGCGAGCAGATCCTCGCCCGGGTGCTCCGCAAGGTGAGCGCGGACTACGACGTCATCCTGATCGACTGCCAGCCCTCGCTGGGCCTGCTCACGGTCAACGCGCTCACCGCGAGCCACGGCGTCCTCATCCCGCTCGAGTGCGAGTTCTTCGCGCTGCGCGGCGTCGCCCTGCTGATCGAGACGATCGACAAGGTCCGCGACCGGCTCAACCCGGTGATCGAGCTCGACGGCATCCTGCCCACGATGTACGACTCCCGCACCCTGCACTCGCGGGAGGTGCTCGACCGGGTGGTCGACGCCTTCGGCGACAGCGTGCTCGAAACGGTGATCGGCCGCACGGTGAAGTTCCCGGACGCCAGCGTGTCCGGCGTCCCGATCACCCAGTTCGCGCCCGAGCACAACGCCGCGAAGGCGTACCGCAAGCTCGCCAGGGAGCTGATCTCGCGTGGCGCGGTCGCCTGAGGTCCTCCTCGAGGAGCGCGCCGCTCCCACCGGGTTCCACCTCGCGCTGACCAACTTCGAGGGTCCGTTCGACCTCCTGCTGAGCCTCATCGCGAAGCAGCAGGTCGACATCACCGAGATCGCGCTGAGCGCCGTGACGGACGAGTTCCTCTCGTACCTGCACGGGATCGACTCGCTCGAGGGGCTGGACCGCGCGTCGGAGTTCCTCGTCGTCGCCGCGACGCTCCTCGACCTGAAGATCGCCGGACTCCTGCCCCAGGGCGAGCTCGTGGACGCGGAGGACGCGGCGCTGCTGGAGGCGCGAGACCTGCTGTTCGCCCGGCTCCTGCAGTACCGCGCCTTCAAGCAGGTGTCGTCGTGGTTCGCCGAGCGGATCGCGATCGAGACCGCCCGCCACGTGCGGGACGTGCCTCTGGAGGAGGAGTACCGGTCCGCGAAGCCGGAGCTCGTCTGGACCCTGTCGCCCGCCGACTTCGCCGCCCTCGCGACCGTCGCCCTCGCTCCGCGCGAGCTGCCGACGGTGGGCCTGGACCACCTGCACGCCCCGCAGATCAGCATCCGGGAGCAGGCCGCGCACGTCGTGGCGATGCTGCGCGCCCGCGGGAGGGCCACCTTCGGCGAGCTGATCGCGGACGCCGACGAGAAGGGCGTGATCGTCGCGCGGTTCCTGGCCGTGCTCGAGCTCTACCGGCACGCCGCGATCTCGTTCGACCAGCCGGAGCCGC
The DNA here is from genome assembly GCF_002932395.1 of Rathayibacter sp. AY1D9. NCBI lineage: Bacteria > Bacillati > Actinomycetota > Actinomycetes > Micrococcales > Microbacteriaceae > Rathayibacter > Rathayibacter sp. AY1D9. The sequence goes on along the minus strand of NZ_PSVQ01000018.1, from coordinate 51,808 downwards.
TCGGCGAGCTCACGCTGCGCTGGGTCGCCGAGCAGTGGAGCGATGCGAGCCTCGCCGCGCTCGGAGCCGACTATGACTCCTGACGCCGGCCCCGGGACCGTCGCGTTCGAGATCGACCGGGCGGTCGAGGCGATCCTGATGGTCGCGGACGAGCCGCAGCCGCTCGCCTCCCTCGCGACCGCGCTGTCGAGGCCGATCGCCGTGGTCCGCCAGTCGATCGAGCGCCTGGTCGCCGACTACGACGGCGCCGACGGGGCGATCCGCCGGGGCTTCGAGCTGCGCGAGGTCGGTGCCGGCTGGCGGATCTACGTGCGCCGCGAGTACGACCCGGTGGTCAAGGACTTCGTCCTGACGCAGAACCCGACGCGGCTCTCGCAGGCGGCGCTCGAGACGCTCGCCGTGATCGCCTACAAGCAGCCGGTCTCGCGCGGTCAGGTCGCGCAGATCCGCGCGGTCAACGTCGACTCCGTCGCGCGCACCCTCCTCGGCCGCGGCCTCATCGCGGAGGTCGGCCACGACCCCGAGACGGGCGCGGTCCTCTACGGCACCACCGAGCAGCTGCTCGTGCACCTCGGCCTCACCTCGCTCGACGAGCTGCCGAAGATCTCCCCCCTACTGAGCGACGGAAGAGACGGATTCGATGAGCGCGCCTGACAGCGGCCCCGACGGCGAACGACTGCAGAAGGTCCTCGCGGCAGCGGGGGTCGCCTCCCGACGAGTGGTCGAGGAGATGATCGTGGCGCGGCGGATCCGCGTCAACGGCGAGGTGGCGGACGAGCTCGGCCGCCGCATCGATCCGGCGACCGACCGGATCGAGGTCGACGGGGTCGCGGTGCAGCTGGACACCTCGCGCCGCTACGTCATGCTCAACAAGCCGATCGGCGTCGTCAGCTCGCTGGCGGACGAGAACGGACGCACCGACCTCAGCCTCTACACGAAGAACTTCGAGGAGCGGCTGTTCAACGTCGGGCGTCTCGACGCCGAGACCTCGGGCCTGCTGGTGCTGACCAACGACGGCGAGCTCGCCCACGTCCTCGCGCACCCGTCGTTCGGAGTGACGAAGACCTACATCGCGAAGGTGCACGGGCAGGTGCTCCCGCAGACGATCGCGACGCTGACCACCGGGATCGAGCTCGACGACGGACCGGTGGCCGCCGACAAGGCGCGTCTCCTCGGCCGGCCGGAGGGCCGCTCGAACGCCTCGCTCGTCGAGATCACCCTGCACTCCGGTCGCAACCGGGTCGTCCGCCGGATGATGGCGGCGGTCGGCCACCCGGTGATCGAGCTCGTCCGGCGCCAGTTCGGGCCGCTGCACCTGGGCACCCTGCGCTCGGGCGATCTGCGCGACCTGACCCGGGAGGAGCTGGGCGCGCTGCTCACGATCGCGCGGCAGGGCGGCGAGGCGGTGGCGGCCGCTCCCGCGGTCCCCTCGAAGAAGGTGAGCGCGGGTGCGCGGCGGCCCCGGCCTGACAGCGGCGAGCGCGTCGCCCCGGCAAAGCGCGGCTCGGCCGGGCGATCCTCGGATCGCGGCGGATCGTCCGGACGGTCGTCCGACCGCGGCGGCTCGGCGGGACGGTCGTCCGATCGCGGCGGCTCCTCCGCCGGCGGCGGGCGGAGCGACGGTCCTCCGCGCCGGTCCGGCGCCGACAAGCAGCGCCGCGCCGATCGCTAGGCTGTCGGGGTGAACGAGCTCCTGCACCCCGCGCCGCCCGCGATGCGGACGACCGGGACGGTGCGGGTGGTCGGCTCCGGACTACTCGGCGCCTCCATCGGCCTCGGCCTCGCCTCCCGCGGGATCGACGTCGTCCTCGACGACGCCTCGCCCGCGAGCCTCTCCCTCGCCATCGACTACGGGGCCGGCCGCGCCGCCTCCGCCGACGACCGGCCCTCCGTCGTCGTCGTCTGCGTCCCCCCTGACGTCACCGCGAGCGTCGTCGAGCGCGAGCTCGCGGCGCACCCCGGAGCCGTCGTCACCGACGTGGCGAGCGTCAAGACCCAGCCGCTGCGCGAGCTGCGCTCCCGCGGCGTCGACCTCGCCCGCTACATCGGCTCGCACCCGATGGCCGGCCGCGAGCGCGGCGGACCGGTCGCCGCGCGGGGGGACCTCTTCGTCGGTCGGCCCTGGGTGATCTGCCGCGACGGCGAGACCGCGCCCGACGCGCTCGCGCGGGTGGAGGGCCTCGCTCTCGACCTCGGCGGCACCATCGTCGAGATGGACCCGGAGGAGCACGACCTCTCGGTCGGCCTCGTCTCGCACGCCCCGCAGGTGATCTCGTCACTGCTCGGCCAGCGCCTCCTCGACGCCCCGAACGCGGCGCTCCGCCTCGCCGGGCAGGGCGTCCGCGACGTCTCGCGCCTGGCGGCCTCGGCCCCCGAGCTCTGGATGCAGATCCTGGCCGCGAACCGCGAGCACGTCGTCGCGGTGCTCGACGCCTTCCGCGACGACGTCGCCGCGGTCGCCGACGCTCTCCGCGACCTCGAGGCGCCCGGCTCGCGCCGCGTGCTCGCCGAGCACCTGGCCGCGGGCAACGCCGGAGTGGCGCGCCTGCCCGGCAAGCACGGCCAGGACCAGCGCTTCTCGACCCTGATCGTCCTCGTCGACGACTCTCCCGGAACCCTCGCGCGACTCCTGGTCGAGATCGGCGAGGCGGGCGTCAACCTCGAGGACGTGCGCCTCGAGCACGCGCAGGGGCGCCGAGTGGGTCTCGCCGAGATCTCGGTGGTGCCCGAAGCGGTCACGCCGCTGACCGAAGAACTGACCATACGCGGCTGGAGGATCGCCGGATGAGCACCGAGCAGAACAGGCAGGAGGGCGGCCTGAACAGGATGACGCCCGCCCGCCGGGCACAGCAGAGCATCCCGGAGGACGGGGGCGCGGCTCCCGAGCGCGAGGCGCGCTCCGAGGCCGCCGAGCAGGGCGACTTCGGCGAGGCCGTCGTGGTCGCCATCGACGGCCCGGCCGGCAGCGGCAAGTCCAGCGTGTCGAGGGCTGCCGCCCGCCGCCTCGACTTCGAGTTCCTCGACACGGGAGCGGCCTACCGCGCGCTCGCCTGGCACGGGCTCGACCGCGGCCTCGACTTCGAGGACCAGGACGCGATCGTCGACGCGCTCGACGGCTTCGACTACTCCATCGGCACCGACCCCGAGTCGTACTCGGTGTGGGTCGGTCCGACCGAGGTGACCGCCGCCATCCGCGAGCCCCGGGTGACCGCGCGGGTCTCGGCCGTGGCGAAGGTCCCCGAGGTCCGTCGGAGGATCACCCTGCTGTTCCGGAGGATCATCGGCGAGACGCGCCGGGAGGGCATCATCGTCGAGGGCCGCGACATCACGACGGTCGTCGCACCGACCGCTCCGGTCCGGATCCTGCTGACGGCGAGCGAAGAGGCTAGAATGGCCAGGCGTTCGCGCGAGGTCACCACGGAATCCGCCGAGGCGACGGGTCAGGCGCTGCGGTCGAGGGACCGCGCCGACTCGCAGGTGGTCGACTTCATGAACGCCGCAGAAGGAGTCACTCTTCTCGACTCCACTCATCTCGACTTCGAGCAGACCGTCGACGCGGTCGTCGCCGAGGTCCGAACTTCGAGAGCAAGGGCCGGTCATGGCACAGGATACGCACGTCGGTGACGACGAGCTGAACTTCGGAGACGACGACCTCGTCGAGCGCCTCGGCGACCTCGACGAGCAGCTCGCCTCCTCACGCGCGCAGGCGCTCCGGAGCGGACTCGAGGACTACGACCTCGACGAGGAGGACCTCGACCTCCTCGAGTTCGCCGGGGAGGACTCGGACGAGGTCCGCTACCTCCCCGCCCTCCCGGTCGTGGCGATCGTGGGCCGCCCCAACGTCGGCAAGTCCGCGCTGGTGAACCGCATCCTCGGCCGCCGCGAGGCCGTCGTCGAGGACACCCCGGGCGTCACGCGCGACCGCGTGTCCTACAAGGCGGAGTGGATCGACAGGGCGTTCACCATCGTCGACACCGGCGGCTGGGAGCCCGACGCCCGCGGCATCGACGCCTCCGTCGCCATGCAGGCCGAGATCGCCATCGACCTCGCCGACGCCGTCATCTTCGTCGTCGACGCGAACGTCGGCGCGACCGCGACCGACGAGCACGTCGTGAAGCTGCTGCGCAAGACGAAGAAGCCGGTCTTCCTCGCCGCCAACAAGGTGGACGACGCCCGCCAGGAGCCGAACGCCGCCTCGCTGTGGTCGCTCGGCCTGGGCGAGCCCCGCCCCGTCTCGGCGGTCCACGGCCGCGGCGTCGCCGACCTGCTCGACGCGGTGCTCGAGAAGCTCCCTCTGGAGTCGGCCGTCGCCAAGCGCGAGGTCGGCGGACCGCGCCGCGTCGCGATCCTCGGCCGCCCGAACGTCGGCAAGTCCAGCCTGCTCAACAAGGCGGCGGGGGAGGAGCGGGTCGTCGTCAACGAGCTCGCCGGCACCACCCGCGACCCGGTCGACGAGCAGGTCGAGATCGCCGGCAAGGTCTGGCGCTTCGTCGACACCGCGGGCATCCGCCGCCGCGTGCACCTCCAGCAGGGCGCCGACTTCTACGCGTCGCTGCGCACCTCGACCGCGCTCGAGAAGGCGGAGGTCGCCGTCGTCGTCCTCGACGTCTCGCAGCCGATCTCGGAGCAGGACGTCCGCATCATCGACCTGGTGCTGGAGTCGGGCCGGGCGCTCGTGCTCGCCTTCAACAAGTGGGACCTCCTCGACGACGAGCGCCGCCGCTACCTCGAGCGCGAGATCGAGACCGACCTCGCCCACGTGGCGTGGGCGCCCCGCGTCAACATCTCGGCCCGCACCGGCCGACACCTCGAGAAGCTCGTGCCGGCGCTCGAGCTCGCCCTCGAGTCGTGGGACACGCGCATCCCGACGGGCAAGTTCAACGCGTTCCTCGCCGAGCTCACCGCGGCGCACCCGCACCCCCTCCGCGGAGGCAAGCAGCCCCGCGTGCTCTTCGGCACGCAGGCCTCGTCGCGCCCGCCGACATTCGTCCTCTTCACGACCGGGTTCCTCGACCCGGGCTACCGCCGCTACATCGCGCGCCGCCTGCGCGAGATCTACGGCTTCCAGGGGTCGCCGGTGAACGTCAACATGCGCGTCCGCGAGAAGCGCGCGCGCTGAGCGCAGCCGCACCGTGTTCGGCCCGTGGGAGCTCCTCCCGCGGGCCGTCCGCGTCTCCGGGAGGAGCGGTCGTCGAGTCGAGGGGCGGATGCCACTCCGATGCGGCTCGATCGAGCGGGTCGGCCTCGTCGCGAGCGGGAATGACGGGCGGCGCGGTGCTGCCGAAGGCCCAGCGGCCTCCCTCGAACCGGGCGGTCGTCTCTCCGAGCGGGCGTCGGCAGGGCCGGGAGGCCGGTCAGTCGCCGGTGGCGAAGGGCCACCACGGCGGCAGGAGCCGTCGGTAGGCGGCGAGGTAGCTGCCGGGATCGCGGGGCGCGGGCAGACGGAGCCACTGCTCCATCAGGCCGACGGAGCCCGCCGCGAGGAACGAGGCCGTCGCGTCCTCGAGGAAGCCGAGCGGTGCGTCCGCGGCCGGGACGTCGAGGATCCCCGTGTCGAGCGTCGCGGAGACGGCGGTGCGGAAGTGCCCTGCCAGCATCGCGCGGAGGCCCGAGTCCCCGCCGGGGGCGTCGAAGGCGCGGAGGTAGAGGTCGCGGTGGCCGTCCAGGTGGCCGAGGACGCGGGAGGTGCCCTCGCGGATGCTCGCGTCGGTCGCGGCACCGCTCCGGAGCTGCTGGAGGTAGCCCTCCCGGATCGCGTCGAGCTCGTCCTGCAGGGCGGCGCAGAGCAGCTCCGCGGCGGACGAGGCGTGGGCGTAGAAGGTGGAGCGGTTCACGCCGGCGAGATCGGTGATCTCGGAGACGGTGAGGGTGGCGACGTCGCGGCCGGTCGCGAGTTCGACGATCGCCCGGTGCAGGGCCACCTGTGATCGCTTCTGCCGCGCATCCACTGCTGACGCCTCCCGAGCTGCCGACGGCGCGTCGACCCGTGCCGACGCGTTCCGCCCAGCGAGTCTACGGGGCCCGCTCGTTTTCACTTCCGGCGTCGGCATCCGCTAAGGTAGTCGAGTTGCCCGGGCCTCGGCCCGGTCTGCCACGGGCTGTGGCGCAGCTTGGTAGCGCACTTGACTGGGGGTCAAGGGGTCGCAGGTTCAAATCCTGTCAGCCCGACGGAAAGCCCTGATGAGACCACTGGTCGTCGTCAGGGCTTCCGTCGTTTCCGGGCCTCGTCGTGACGCTGCGGACCGCTCACCGGAGCGCTGCGGCGACCTCGGCGAAAGCCACGCGACGTCGAGCGGAGCGCGCCTCCCGCTCGGCGGGATCCCGTGCCCAGAGCGCCTGTCGCGACGGATGGAAGGTGCGGATCACCGTGAGGCCGCGCTCGCGCTCGATCGCCGGGTGCCGCCTGAGGAGGCGCCGCCAGCCGTGATCGGCGTCGCCGCCCTGCAGGAGGACCACCTCGACGTCGGGGGCGAGCGCGAGCAGATGCAGGACGGTCTCGACGCCGGCGTCGAGCTGCTCGGCGTTCGGGGCCCGGTTGATGTACCAGGGGTAGGCGTTCCACGGCAGCAGGTCGGCGGGGGCGAGGCCCACCTCGTCCATCAGCCCGGCCATGAGCTCCGCCGTCGGGTCGTCGTTCTCGGTGCAGAGGAAGCCGCTTCCGATGCCGTCCTGAGTGGCGGGGCCGGGATCGCGGAGGACGCTGAGGACGCGCGCCTCCACTCCGCCGTGCAGGGGCGCGACGTAGGGCAGCCAGCCGCGTCCGTAGGGGTTCCGCAGCTCGTCGACCCAGCGGTTCACGGGAGCCACGTGCGGTGCGTAGCGCTGCTCCCACTGGGCGCGGCGGAAGGAGAGGTCGGCCATGGAGCGGGGCATGTCCGCACCCTAGAGGGTGACCGGGGCGGCGCGGCACCCTTCCTGGTCGTCGGCCGTGCCGGCGGCGTCCGGACTGAGAGGCCGGAGCGGCATGCACGGCGTCTCCCCGACCGCCCGCAAGGGCGGCGGCAGGCCGGCTCCCTAGCGTCGGTGGACGTGACCCACTCCGCTCCGCTCGCCCGCTGGTGGCGCGAACGCTGGTGGGCGCGGCTCACCCTCCTCGCGATCCTGTGCGGTTCGACGGCCCTCACCGGCTGGAATCTCGCCCGGGGCGGAGACGCCGTCTTCTACGAGGCGGCGGCACGGTCGATGTCGGAGTCGTGGCACGCGCTGGCGTTCGGAGCCTTCGATCCCGCCGCCACGGTGACGCTGGACAAGCTGGCGGGGTTCGCGGTGCCGCAGGCGCTGAGCATCCGGCTGTTCGGCATGTCGACGTCGTCGATCGCGCTGCCGCAGCTGATCGAGGGGCTGATCACGGTCGCGGCGTGCTCGGTCGTCGGGCTCCGGTGGGGCGGCCGGGGGCTCGGGCTGGTCGCGGCGGCAGCGGCGGCGAGCACGCCGATCCTCGTGTCGATGTTCGGGCACCCGATGGAGGACGGGCTGCTCACGGCGGCACTCGCCGTGGCGCTGGTGTGGTGGCAGCGCGCGGTGCTGACGGAGCGGTGGTGGCCGCTGCTGATGACCGGGCTGTCCATCGGGATCGGCTTCCAGGCGAAGATGATGCAGGCCTGGTTCGTCCTGCCGGCGCTGGTGGTGGCGACTCTCGTCGGGGTGCGCGGGTGGCGCCGAGCGCTCGCCTGTGCGGGCGGGCTCCTGGCCGTCGCGGTGGGCGCCTCGGTGGCGTGGATGGTCGCGATGCAGGCGGTGCCGGCAGGGGACCGGCCCTACATCGACGGGTCGACGGGGAACGACGTCTTCGCGATGGTGTTCGGGTTCAACGGGCTCGACCGGCTGATCCCGGGAGCGGTGCCCGGCGCCGTCGTCGCTTCCGCCCACGTGGCGACGATGGGCGGAGCAGCGGGGTCTTCGCCGGCCAAGCTGCTGCTGGCGCAGTACGCGACGCAGGTCGGCTGGCTGTATCCCGCGGCGCTCGCCGGGCTGGTGCTCGGCGCCGTGCGCTGGTGGCCGCGGCGGGGGAGGCGGGGAGGTGCCCGCGGTGCCTTCGCCCTCCTGGTCTGCCTCGCGGTGTGGCTGGTGACAGCGGCGGGCGTGCTCTCGGTGGCGACGGTGCCGCACATGGCGTACGTCGCGGCGATCGGCGTGCAGCTGGCGCTCCTCGCCGCGCTGGGCTGGGCGGAGGGGGTGCGGCTGCTCGCGTCGCCCCGGGTCGGCGCGCGGCTGGTGCTGCCGCTCCTCCTGGTCGGGCAGACGGCGTGGAGCGCGGCGCTCGCCGTGGGCGGGCAGCTGCCGTCGGTGCTGGGCCTGCCGCTCGCGGCGCTCGCCGGAGCAGGGCTCGTCGTGGTCGCGGTGGCGGCCCGGTGGAGTAGGGGCGGTGCGGCGGCGAGCAGAGGCGCGGCCCGGCATCGTTCGATCGCGCTCGCAGCGGCCGTCGTGATCCTGGCAGGGCCGATCGCGTTCAGCCTCCAGGTGCTCGACGCGTCCCTCGACGGGTCGGGCGGGGACGCGCTCGTCGGCCTGCGCTTCCCGCAGAGGGCCGAGACCTCGGCTCCGTTCGCGGTCTCGTCGCCGGACGCGGTCGGCGGGCACGACTCGATGACCGCCGACGAGACCGCACTGGTCGCCGCTGCTCGTGCCGCCGGCAGCGGGGTGGACGGAGCGCCCCTGTTCCTCACCGACTCCTGGGCGATCTCGGCGCCGATCATCACGGCGACCGGCGCGAGCGTGCTCACCGACGGCGGCTACTCCGGCCAGGCGCGGGTCTTCACCGAGCAGGACGTCGCCGGGATGATCGCGGCAGGACGCACGCCTCTGCTGGTTCTGAAGAACTCGGCGCCACCGACCGAGTCGGTGCGGAAGGCCGTGGTGGCGGACGGATGCACACAGCTGCAGGAGTGGGGGCCGGCGGCGACGGAGTCGGGAGAGCACGCCTCCGCGGTCACCGGGTTCTCGTTGTGGCGGTGCGTGGCGATGCCGCACGGCTCGGCGGGCGGGGTGTCGGGTGCCGGCCAGTGACGCCGTAGGGCAGTTCTCGCCTGGACGAGATCGGCTCCCGCCGGAACGATCGCCCTCGTCCTTGCGCTCGACGGGTCAGGCCAGGCCGAGGAGGTCGAGCGTCCAGGCGTGAGCGAGGACGTTCTCCTGGTGGGACTCCTCGGGCGTCAGTCCGCTGAGGTGACCGCCCGAGGTCGCACGGAGGACGACGTGCGCGGGATCGTCGCGCTCAGCCACTGCCCGGTAGGCGCTTGCGAATTCCGCGATCGCCGACGCGTCGACTCGGGCATCGCGGAGACCGGCTCGAATCCACGCGCGCGGAAGCGGTCGGCTCCGCCCCACCATTGTGGCGATCGTCGCGAGTGGAGAGAGCCCGCTCGCGAGGATCCAGTCAGGGTCACCGAACTCCTCACGGTCGGACGCCGCCGCGGCTGCGGAGCGATCATCGAGCGCGCCGACGGGATCGAGGAAGGGATGCACGAGGTGGAGGCCACGGAGTTCTGCGGGGCGACGGAGGCAGACCGTCGCAGCGACCAGCGCGCCCGCGCTCGCCGCGGTGAGAAGGAGCCGGTGCGAGTCGATCCCTGGAAGCTCACGAAGCAACGCCAGGCAGGCGAGGAGGTCCTCGATCGGGCGCTCGCGGCCGAGGCCGGTCGCCTGCCGATGCCACTCCGGGCCGTTCTCTCCGCCCCCGCGGACATGGCAGTAGGCGATCGCGGCTCCGCGCGCGAGGAGGTCGTCCGTGAAGGGATCGAACGGCCCCTCGAGGCTGATGCCGTAGGCGCCGTAGACGTGGACGACGACGGGACAGCTGTCGGCGCCGTCAGGAGTCATCAGGGTGAGCGGGACGAGGGTGCCGTCCCGGCTCGGCGCAGTGAGTGACGTGACCTTCATCCGTTCTGTGACCTCGGTGGCGAGTGCCTTACCCGGTACAGGGGTGACGCAGTGGGCGCGGTGAGCAGGGGAGGAGACGAGCATGATCGGGTGGCGGGTGATCGGATCGACGGCGGGAACAAGGGTCCCGGCCGCCGGCGCGAGCCAGAGCGCGTCTGCCCCGCCGCCGGGCAGCCACACCGCTCTCCTGCCGGACGACCGACCGAGTACGAAGAGCTCACCCTGGGCCTCCTGCAGGTGCTCCGCCTGAAGGGCCTTCGGAACGGGAACCTCGAGAGGACGCGTCGAGCCGGTCATCCGGACGACTCCGTGCCGTCGATACAGGACCGCGAGGCCGCCCCTGCAGGCGGAGACATCCGCGTTCTCCGTGCCGAGGTCGAGGCGACGGCACGTCGGGGGACTGCTCTCCTCTCCGGTCAGCACCCAGTACCGGGAGTCGCGCGCCCCTCTCGATGCGAGTACGGCGATCGCCCCGGCGACGCTGCGCAGATCGAGCCTCCGAGCCTGATCGGGCTCTTCGAGCAGCACGTGGGGAGTCGTCAGGCTGCGATGCCACCAGACCGCCTGCCAGGGCCGACCCGCGTCGTTCCGCCTTATCCAGAGGAATCCGTCCGAGAACGATCGGATGCGCGGGGAGACGGGGCGCTCGTCCTGAACGATCTCGACGGCTCCGCTCATGGTCGCGACGGCGACGCGGATGCGGTGATGCTCATCACCGTCCTGATCGCTCACAAGTGCGAAAGCGGCGGCGCCCGGCGAGAGCACCAGAGACTCCTGCGGTGCGATGACGAGGGTGTGCTGCACGGGGCGCCCGTCGGGATCCCGGAGGAGCACCTGCCGGGGGCCTGTCGGCTCCGCGGCTGCGCTCGACGGCTGCAGAGCTGCGAGATGTCGCAGCCGTCCGGCGATCGCAGAAACCCGAGGCGGCAGTGCGTCGCGACCCGTGATCACGTCAGACACCCTGCTCACGCAACCTCGGTCCAGGGGGACGGCGAAGCCGAGCCTGCGCGGGAATCAGGAGGATCAGCGAGAGCACGATCCACGAGCCGATGAGGCCGAGAACGACGCTCGGGACCGGCCAGATCACTACCCCTTCGCCCAGTGCTGCGCGACTGACGAGCCAGCAGACCGCGCCGGTGGCGGCGACGGGTGCGGCAGCTGCTGTGGAAGCGGCGAGGGACATCGCGAGGCTCTCGGAGACGACGAGCCCGATGATCTGTCGGCGCTGCAGGCCCGCTGCCTGGAGCAGGGCGATCTCGCGCTCGCGGTTCTGCGCAGAGAGAGCGACGACAGTGGCGCTGGTGGCGAGCATCGACACGGCTACGACTGCGACGATCGTCAGAACATCGGTGAGATCGGCGCGGGTCCCGGGCCGGACCGCCGTCGTCATGGCGACGACGGACTCCACCGCGCACAGGAGCACGGCGATCGCCCCCAGCCCTGCCGCGAGCGGCGCGATCGTGGCGGTGCTGACCTGCACCCGGGCTGCTGCCGCGCGGATTCCGAGAGCCGCGACGACGAGACCCGATCGGGCGGAGAGCGCGTGCAGAGCCCGGAAGACGAGCGCGATCACCTCCGGGCAGAGGAGGTAGACGGCCACGAGGACGCTGCCTCCTACGTCGACGGCCAGGTTGAACATCGGCGCCGGTCCGGTCGCTCCGAGTTCTCGAGCAGAGGCGGATGCCGTGACAAGGCCGGAGGCGATGAGGAGGAGGGCGATGCCGCAGCCGATCCGCACCGCGCGCATCGCCGTACCCGGTCGACCGCTCCTGACTTCACGCAGCGCGGCGCTCGGCGGCGTGCGGGCGGCGCGGCGCGCGGGCAGGACTCCGCCCGCCAGAGCGGTGAGCGTGCCGAGCGCCAGCGTGACCACCGGAGCCCAGGGCGCGAGCGAGAAGCTCGGAAGATCGACCTCGGACGAGACGGCACCGTTGAATGCGGGAACCGCCCAGAACGCCAGCAGTGTCGAGAGGAGCGCTCCGATGCCGGCGCCGAGGAGACTCACGATGCCGAGCACGAGGAGAGTGACGACGAACACCTGGGCTCGGGAGGCGCCCAGCAGGAGCCAGAGCGCGTGCGTGCGTCCTGTGGCCAGAACGCTCGCTCGGCCGACGATCGTCAGGGCGACCCAGCCGACGAGCGCCACGACAGTGTAGATCGTGATCGAGAGGATCCGGAACTCCCCGAGCGCGACGCCGGCCTCCGTGACAGCGGCGGTGAATGCGGGGTCGCCGGTCCAGGCGAACTGCTGAACGCACAACCCGATCAGCGTCGCCATCAGGGCGACCACAGCGATCGCGGGAGACCATCGGCGCCACTCGTCGGCGAACAGGCGTACGACGTAACGGGACACGAGTCAGGCCCCGGCCTCTTCGAGGATGCTCAGCAGCTCATGGCTGGTGCAGCGTCCGGTCGTCCGCACGGTCCGACCATCGTGCATCACCACGACCGTGTCCGCGAGGGCTGCGGCGTCGAGATCGTGCGTGACCATCACGATCATCTGGCCCTCGTCCGCCATCGTCCTCAGAGTCGACAGGACGACCCGCGAGCTCTGCGAGTCGAGGGCGCCGGTCGGCTCGTCGGCGAAGACGATGCCGGGCCGCCGTGCAAGGGCGCGGCAGAGAGCGGTCCTCTGCTGCTCACCTCCCGAGAGCGTTCGCGCCGGCGCACGGCGCCGGTCGCGCAGGCCGAACGATTCCACGAGTCCACCGATCAGATCGTGCGGCACGGGTGATCGGTCGAGCCTGAAGGGGAGCGCGATGTTCTCCTCGACATCGAGGAAGGGCACGAGGTTGTACTGCTGGAACACGAACCCGATCTGGGCGCGGAGCATGCGAGCGCGATCGGCCGCTGACAGCCTGTTCACGTCCCGGCCGTTGACCTCGACGACGCCGGACGTCGGCCGGTCCAGTCCGCTGAGGCACATCAGGAGAGAGGACTTGCCGGAGCCGGAGCGGCCGACGACAGCGGTGAGCCCGCCCCCTTCCAGATCGATGTCGCAGCCCCGCAGGACGGTCGTCCGCTGCCGGCCTACGGTGATGACCTGCTCGACGGCTCGAGCCTGGAGGGTGGGGATCATGAGCGTTTCTCCTCGACGAAGGTGGGGACGTCTTACTCGTGAGACGCCCGCGATCCACGTCATGCTGGATCGCGGGCGCCCGGTAGCGACTATCAGCAGTTGCCCCATGTGATCGAGCTGGGCCAGCCCGGGCACGGCGAGATGACGCTGAAGGTGCTGACGCGCGCGGCGTCGTGCGCGTCGGCCTCACCTTCGAGGGTCTGGAAATCGAGGATCCGGTTCATGTGATCACCTCCTCTCCTCGTCTCGGGCCGACTCGGTCAGAGTCCGAACGGCAGGGCGGAGCGTCCGGTCTCGAGCTCGTCGAGCGCTGCGAGCACTCCGAGCGAGCCGGTCAGGAAGTCCGACGAGAGTCGGAGGTTCTGGTTGCCGCGGAAGAAGACGCCGGTGTCGTCGAGCACGGCGTGCAGGCGCAGCGACCGGACGTGCGAGCGGAGGACCTCCTCGAGTTCCGCGCTCGGGCGGTGCAGTACGCGGCGGCGGAGGTAGACGAGGAATCCGGACAGACCGTGGGCGAGTGAGGCCTGCGCGCACTGCTGGTAGGACGCGGCGGCGTCGATGGACGCGAGGGGATCGGCGAAGAGCTCCTCGCCCGTGACCCGCCGCAGCTCCAGGATCGCCAGGCCGGGCCCGGTCGAGCCGATCCCCAGGTAAGGAAGAGTCCTCCATCCCTCATCGAACTCGAGAGTGTTGTTCCGGGTGATCGCACAGCGCGCCAGATCGGCGTCGACGGCTCGTATCGCGAGCGTGATGTACAAGTCGTCGCCAGTGGCTTCGTGGAGTCGGGCGAACAGGATCGCGGCCGCAGACCATCCGTGCAGGAGGCCGACGGAGGCTCCTCGGACGTCCTCATCGAGCAGCGTGGTGAGATGGTGGGCCGCCTCCGACGGGTCCCCTCCGTCTGCGAGCTCGGCGAGCCCTGCACCGGCCCACCCCGACCACAGCGTCGGACCTGAAGGGGCGGCCGAGGGCCTGCGGTCGAGGACCTCGAGTGTGCGCGCGAGTCCTGCCTGGCGAGCCGCGTAGCGAATTCCCTCGCGTCCGCAGAGACCACGCGACCGCACCTGGGCCACGCGAGCGGCGAGCCAGTGATCGGCGGCCTCGAGGTCGACATCTCCGGATCGTCCTAAGACAGCGACGACTCCAGCCGCGCCGTAGGGGAATCCGGCACGGTGGTCCGCGCTGTCGCGGGCGAGGACAGGGATGTCTCCGGGAACGACCGGCGAGTCGTCCGTCCACTGAAGCACCGATGCGACACCGCGGGCGATCTGGCCGCGCAGCTGGTCGTCCGAGAGGGCGGCGAGTCGACCGACGTCTTCGTCGATCGACCTCTGACCGGAGGCGGGGAGTACGTCGAGGGTGGAGGTCCTGATCGACCGCAGCACGGCGGGCGGAACCGCGAGATCGTCTGCGGCTGCTCGGAGGAGCTGCTCGATCTTCGCGACGTTGCCCTGGTCGGCGATCGTCGCTTGAGGGAAGAGGAGATCGAGTTCGAGGATGCCGAGCGACCACTCGTCCGCTTCCGTCCCCTTCAGGCCTTCCAGGGGCTCGTAGCCGGGCGCTCCCTGGCGACAACGCCACTCCGGATCCATTCGATGCGCGAACTCGAAGTCGAGGAAGCACGGGTGCGTGCCGTTCCGCATGATGACGTTCTTCGGGTGGATGTCGCCGAGCAGCCATCCTGCGCGGTGCACGGAGGCGAGAGCAACGTCGAGGCGAGCGACGGTCGTGGTCAGCCAGGAGGTGTATGCAGGGTCACCGACGCGCCACGGTGCTGGTCGGAGCAGCGGAGTCCTCGTCATCCATTCGCGCTTCAGATCGTTCCCCTCGATGTACTCCATGACCAGGTATCGGTGCTCCCAGGCCGTGAAGGATCCGTAGAAGACGGGTACGCAGTCCAGGGACTGCAGATCGACGAGCACCTCCTCCTCATGAGCCAGGCGAGTCACGGCGTCGACTCCGTCGGCGTCCAACCCGGCGTGCGGGCGCGCCTCCTTGAGGACCACGATCGTCCCGATCGGCACGAATTCGTCGGTCGTCGCTTCAGCGAGATAGACACCACCACCGTTCGAGAAGTGCAGCGCTGAGAGCATCGTGAAGCCGAAGGCGACCTCTTCCTCGTTCTCCGCCCCGACAGTGACGGACTCCGGTAGTGAAGCCCACGGGGGAGGTGTGAACGTCGGCCGCCGGACGTCCTCCACCTCGTTCCCGTCCGGGTCGAGCACCGTCGAGACGAAGCCGCTCTCCGTCTCGGACGGGACGAAGGCGCCGTAACGGAAGTGCACAGGCCCGGACTTCCACCGCCGGTCGGACAGTACGTACGGGCCTCTGAACCCGCGAAGACGGACGTCGAGGTCCTCCAGCGCTCGGGCGAACTCGTCGTCCGAACCGGGATACACGGTGATGAACTTCCCAGCTCCCGCTCGATCGGCGTACTTGCCGTTCTGCATCAGAAGGTGAGAGGTGGTCGAGAGATGCTTGAAAGGCAGTCGGGAGGCGAAGCAGTAGCGTGCAGCAGCGGCGAGGACCTTCTCCGCGTCATCGAGTGTCGACGAGAGGTGGAGCTTCCATCCCTGACGAGGGAGGAGGCAACCGTCCGGCATCCAGTTCCGCCACGGCCGCGACTCCCTCACCTGCCAGTCCTCCGGAGCGAAGGACGCGACGTCGAAGGCGTCGCCATCGATGTCGTCCCCCTCCTCGGCGACCGCGTAGAACGGGTTGCCCGGGCGGCAGTACCGGAGATATTCGAGGTCGAGCGGCATCGCTTCCCTTTCCTGTCCGACTTGTCTCGCGGTGCGGGATGCGGCTCCCGGCGCTGACTTCGAGGCTAGGAAGGTCCGCAGTCGACCACCTCCCGCCGAAGTCACGGATGAGGATGACCGGAGTCACGGTGAGGGCGTGACTGCGGTCACGGGTCGGCATCCCGGAGTCGGAGCTA
This sequence comes from Rathayibacter sp. AY1D9, assembly GCF_002932395.1. NCBI lineage: Bacteria > Bacillati > Actinomycetota > Actinomycetes > Micrococcales > Microbacteriaceae > Rathayibacter > Rathayibacter sp. AY1D9. Next base: position 35,912 of record NZ_PSVQ01000018.1, on the reverse strand, counting down.
CAGTTGTCGACATGGGCTCAACTCCGGAGACGGCGGCGGAGATCTCCGCGCCGTCAGCGGCAGGACACGAGCGGGTCGCGGTCGCGCCGTCCCTGTCGAGCACCGTGGACAGGACCGTCATCGCACTTCAGGCGATCGCCCTGTGCTGCCTCGTCCTGGCAGGGATCCTGGGCGTCGTGGACTCCGCGCAGAGAGGCACGGGTGCAGCGGTCGCGGTCACATGGCTCGCGCTGGTGCCTGTGATCGCCGGGCTCTGGGCCGTCCGGCCCCGACTGATCCGAGCGGGACACGGGGTCGCCGTGACGACGGTGTCCATCGTCGCGGCGACGCCGGTCGTCGTCTTCGGCCGGCTCGATTTCACGATCCCGGTCCTCCTCCTCGTCGTGGCGTTCGCGGTGGTCGACGTCTCGCTCCGCGCAGGGGCGCACGCGATGATCTGGATCGCCTCCGTCGGACTGGCCCTCCATGTCGGGGGCGCCGTCGGCTCGGGGAGGGCGCTGCTCTCCGGAGTGCTCGACGGTCTGCTCAACGTGGTGCCCGTGGCCGTGCTGATGTGCTTCGGGATCGCCCTGGGACTCTCTCTTCGCGGCTTCGAGAGCGAGCGATCCGCCGACCAGCGTGTGATCAGGCGGTTGCATCGCGCCTCCGAGACGGAGAAGGAGCTGCTGCTGTCGGACGAGCGCGCCCGGAGCGCACGCGAGCTCCACGACGGCCTCGGGTACAAGCTGACCCTCGTCTCGATGAGTCTCGAGCTCGCTGATCGCCTGCGCTCCGCCGATGCCGAGCAGGCGTGGGCCGAGGTCCGCACGGCCCGATCCACGTCGAGCGAGGCTCTCGCGGACATGCGGATGTGGGTACGAGCGCTCAGTCCCTTCCGGGACGCGGGCGCCCGCGGCCTGGCTGCGCTGGAGTTGATCGCGGAGTCCTTCCGCGGCACGGGCGTGACCGTGGATGTGGTCGGCGACGAGGCGTCGGACCGTGTGCTCACCAGCGACGATGAGACCGCGCTCGTCGTCTACCGAGGCGTGCAGGAAGGGCTGACGAACGCTCTGCGGCACGGCGCTGCCCGCAGAGTCCGCATCGATATCGAGACGGACGACGTCCGGCTCGAGCTCTCGCTGCTCAGCGACATCGGCGCGGGAAGGAGCAACGGGATCAGCGACGGCGAGCCTGTGCTGGGGTTCGGGCTGCGCGGCCTCGACGATCGCGCGACGGCTCGCGGAGGTCGGTTGACGGCGCGGCGCATCGGCGACCGGTTCCTCCTGCGCCTCTCGATCCCTCTCGGAGGCGCCGACGGGGAACGGGAGAGCCGCGCCTCGTGACGGAGACGACACCGAGGCGAGTGCTGCTGGTGGAGGACCAGCAGATGATCCGCCGTGGGCTGGTCATGCTCCTCTCGACGGTCGAGGGTGTCGTGGTCTCGGCCCAGGCCGAGAACGGACAGGCTGCTCTGCACATTCTGCGCACGACGGAGGTGGACGTCGTCGTCACCGACGCGCGGATGCCGGTCATGGGCGGCGTGGAGCTCGCCGCCGAGTGTGCGCAGCTCCATCCGCGTCTGCCCGTCCTCCTTCTGACGACCTTCGACGACGACGCGCTCGTGCAGGCGGCCCTCTCGGCCGGCGCTTCCGGATTCCTCCTGAAGGACACCTCGGTGGAGGGTCTCGTCGTGGCCCTCGACGCGGTGATCGCCGGCGGGATGGTGATCGATCCGCGCGTCGCCCGGCCGGCCGTCCAGCCGGGTCGCACCGGCGAGAGCCCGCTGACGCTGCTCACGCGGAGCGAGCGGGTGGTCGCCGAGCTGGTGGCCGAAGGGCGGAACAACAGGGAGATCGCGGCCGCCCTCGTGCTCGCCGAGGGCACCGTGAAGAACCACGTCTCGGCGCTGCTGCGCAAGCTCGGCCTCCGCGACCGCACCGCCCTCGCGCTCACGCTCTACAAAGGCTTCCGCCCCGACGGCGCCTGAAGGCGCTGGTCGGATTGCGGCCCAGGCGCGGCCGTCCTCGGGCGCCCGACCCGCCGCCTATCCTTGAGGGCGATGTCGAACTCCCGCGCCGAGGCCGCCTACCTGCGCTCCCTCGGCGCCTTCCGGACGCCGACCCTGGATCTCCTCCACGGCCGGTACGCCCCGTTCGTCGTCGCCGCCCTGTCGCTCGTGTTCACCGTCGACCGGCAGGTGGTGGCCGTCGCTGACGCGCACGCCGAGGTGGGGGAGCTGCTCGAGGAGCTGCGCTCGGCCGGGTACGACGAGGGCGAGCGCGCGCTGCCGAGCGGCACGGCGCGCGAGGTGTGCCGCTACTGGGTCCGCGTCGGCTGGCTCGTGCCGCAGATCGAGGGCGAGGCCGAGGTCTACCGGCTGAGCGCCCACGCCGTGAGCGCCCTCGAGATCACCGGGCGCACCGGAGGTGGACGCACGCGCGTCTCGAACTCGCGGGTGCGCACCCTGCTGGAGGCGGTCGAGCGGCTGGCCGCGGACGTCGATCCCGACCCGGAGGCCCGCCTCTCGCGGCTCCGCGAGGAGCGGGCGCGCCTGGACGCCGAGATCGCCGCACTCGAGGAGGGCGCCGGTCTCGAGCCGGCCGACGACGAGCAGCTCCTGGAGGAGGCCGAGAACGTGGTGCACCTCGCCCGCGAGCTGCCGGCCGACTTCGCGCGGGTGGCGGAGTCGATCAAGGCGATGCAGCGCGACGTGGTCGCGGACCTGCGCCGCGACGTCCGCCCGACCGGCGAGGTGCTGCGGGAGTACCTCGAGCGAGGTCAGCACGTGATGCAGGCCACCAGCGAGGGCCGTGCGTTCGCCGGAGCCCTCCGCCTCCTGGGCGACCCCGAGCGGATCGACGCGCTCGCCGATCAGCTGCACACCGTGCTCGTGCAGCCGTTCTCCCGCCTGATGGACCCCGCCCAGCGCGCGGAGCTGGCCGCGATCGGCCGCCGGGTGGAGCTGGGCGTGCAGGAGGTCCTGACCGCGCAGCGCCGCGCGTCCCACGTCATCACGGGCCAGGTCCGCACCCACGACCCGGCTCGCGACCGCCAGGTGGACGAGCTGCTGCGCGACGTGATGGCGGGGCTCCAGGAGTGGACGGGCGGGATTTCGCCGGACGCGCCGGTCGCGCCGCTGCGGCACCTGCCCGTCGCCGGGATCGGCCACCTGCGCCAGACCCTGGGAGACGTGCGTCCGGCCGGCGGGCCGGCGCCCCTGGCCGGAGACGACGGCGACGCCGAGTTCGTCGGCGACGACAGCCGGGCCTGGGGCGGTCCCCGCTACGCGGAGCTGGAGGCCTACGTGGCGGAGCTCGGCGACGAGTTCGATCTGGCGGACGCGTTCAGCGCGGCTCCGGAGGACACGCGACGGCCCGTCGACCTGCTCGGGCTGCTCGAGATCGCGCACCGGACGGGCCTCGTCGACCGCGACGGCTACTCCGTCGTGAGCACGCGCCGACCCGACGGGACCGTGCGCCGCTTCGCCTTCGGATCCGTGACCGCCCGCACCGAGGAGGAGACCGACGATGAGTGACACCCTGGCGACCGACGGGACCGCCGCCGATCCGTTCATCGCGCCCGTGTCGATGGAGGAGGACCCCGACGAGCTCTTCCCCGGCGACCGCGGCGTCCTCGACACCGAGGTGCGCCGGGTGCTCGTGCACGTGCTGCAGCGCCGCTTCCTCCTCGCCGACCGCCACCGCGAGCAGTGGGCCGTGCTCCAGGAGCACCGGCAGCTGATCGAGTCGCGGCTGAACGACCTGTTCGTGCGGCTCGTCGTCGACCACGAGCGCGGGGTCGCCTACAAGCAGCAGGTGCGCTCCGACGAGGTGGAGATGCCGGTGCTGCTGCGCGACCTCCCCTACACCCGCGCCGAGACGCTGGTGCTGGTGCACCTGCGCACGGTCCATCAGCGGGAGTCGGCGGCCGGCGAGGCGTCGGCGCGCGTGGACGTCGAGGAGGTCGAGCAGACGGTGCTCAGCTACTTCGCCGACGCCGAGCGCGACACCGCCCGCCGGCAGCGCATGGTCCGCAAGGCGCTGGAGCGGCTCGGCCGCGACGGCATCGTCGACGAGGAGTCCGCAGGGCGGTACCGGATCAGCCCGATCGTGGAGATCGTGCTGAGCGCGCCGAAGCTGCGGGAGCTGAGCGACTGGCTGCGCGGGCGGGCGGGCGAAGACGCTTCCTCGGTGGTCGCAGAAGCGGCGCCCGCCGAGGAGCCCGGCTCGGACGATCCGGAGCAGGCGGACGACGACGCGCTCGAGGACGACGGCCTCGACGAGGACGCGGACCCGCCCACGGACGGCGTCCTGCCCGGGACCGATGTCGCGGACGACGAGCCGGCCGACGACGAGCCGCTGGACGACGAGCCGACCGACGACGACACCCCCGACCCGGAGGACGACCCCCGATGACGATGCTCGACACCCTCTTCGGCCTGATCCCCGCCGCCTCCCGCGGTCAGCAGTGGCTCGCCGAGGACCTGCAGCTGGTCAACTGGGGCGGCTACGACGGCGCGCACCAGGTCCGCTTCTCGCCCGGCGCCACGCTCCTCTGCGGCGGCTCCGGCTCCGGCAAGTCCACGCTGATGGACGCCTACATCGCCCTGATGATGCCGCACACCACGCCGTTCAACGGCGCCTCGAACGGCGGAGTGACGGGCCGTCCGCGCGGCGAGGACCAGCGCAACATCCTCTCCTACGCGCGCGGCAAGCTCGACGAGTCGCGCACGGACGAGGGCACGACCATGCGCGTCCTGCGCGGCGACGGAGTCGACACCTGGACCGCCGTCGCGATGACCTGGGTCGACCACGACGGCTCGCGCTTCAGCGCGGTCCGCGCCTGGTACGTCCCGGCCGGCTCCCGGGTGCTCGAGGAGACCGTGCGGATCCGCGCGAGCGCCGAGGGCCCGGTCGACCTCGCCGCGCTCGACCGGGCGGCGGCGCACCGCTTCTCCGACGCGTCGCTGCGCGCGGCGGGCCTGGATCCGCTCGGCACCGACCGCGAGTTCTCGGCGCGTCTGCACGCGGTGCTCGGCATCGGAGCGGCGGGAGCCGGATCGAAGGCGATGAGCCTGCTCGCCCGCATCCAGGCCGGTCAGCAGATCACGACCGTCGACGACCTCTACAAGCGGCTCGTGCTCGAGGAGCCCGAGACCCTGGCCTCCGCCGACGCGGTCGTCGCCCACTTCGACGAGCTCGAGAGCACCCGGCAGCGGATGCTCACCGCGCGCCAGCAGGTCGCGGCACTCGAGCCGTTGCGGGGCCTGCGCCTGCGCATCGCCGCGTCCGCGGAGCGCGTGCGCCTCATCGACGCGCTCGGGGAGTTCGACGCCCCGGTGTCGCCGGCGGCCCTGTGGCGCGCTGAGCAGCGCCTCGGCCTGCTGCGCGACGTCGAGGTCGAGCTGCGCGAGCGCACCCGCGCCGTCGACGCCGTGCTCCGCGAGAAGCGGGCCCTCGCCGAGGCGGCGGAGTCGGAGCGGGACGGGCTCGCCGAGGTGCTGCGGGCCTCCGGCGGCGACCGCCTCGAGACGGCCCAGCGCGAGCTCCGCGAGGTGGAGCGGCGGCTGGGCGCGGCGCGCGAGAACCGCGCCCGGCTCGAGGAGGACCTGCGCGCTCTCGGCGAGCCGGAGACCACCCGCGAGCGGTTCGAGGCGGTGCTCGCCCGGGCGGCGAGCGCGGCCGACGCCAAGCGCAGCACCCGTGCGGCCTGGTCGGACGCGGTCGCCGAGCGGAAGGCCGCGGCGCGCGATCTCGCCGAGCTCGAGGCGGAGCAGCGCTCGGCCTCGGACCGTCGGGACAGCATCCCCCGGCCTCTGCACGAGGCGCGCGAGCGGATCGCGGAGGCAGCCGGCCTCACCGCCGACGACCTGCCCTTCGTCGGCGAGCTGGTCGAGGTGCGTGCCGAGTTCGAGCCCTGGCGCGAGGCGTTCACGCTCGCCCTCGGCGGCTTCGCGACGACGCTGATGATCGACTCCGCCCACCTCGACCGCTTCCGCCGCGCCATCGACTCCCTCCGGCTCCCGGTCCGGCTCCGCTACGAGGGCGTGGAGACCGGGCTCGAGGAGGTGCGGGGCCTCGACCCGCAGACGCTGCCCGGGCGCCTCGACTACCGCGCCACCGCCTTCACCGGCTGGCTGCAGGACCGGCTCGAGGACCGCTTCGGCTACGTGTGCGTCGACAGCGCTGCGGAGCTCGGGCGCCACCGGCTCGCCCTGACCCTCACCGGTCAGCTCTCGCAGGGGCAGCGCGGTGCGCACGGCGGCCACGGCGCCGCGAACGTCCTCGGCTTCTCCAACTCCCGTCGACTCCGCGAGCTGAACGCCCTGGTCGAGGCGGCCCGGGCCCGCAGCGCGGCGGCCGTCTCGGCGGCGTCGGCGGCGGAGGAGGCCCTCGATGCGCTCGACGACCGGATGACGCGCCACGCCCGCCTCGCGCTGGTGAGCTGGGAGACGGTCGACGTCGAGTCGCTGCTCGCCGAGCAGGAGCGCTGGGAGGCGGTCGGCGCCGAGGCGGCGGAGGCGAACCCCGAGCTCGCCGGCCTGCAGGAGCAGATCGACGGGCTGCGCGGCCGCCTCGAGCGCCTCCGCCAGGAGATCGCGCGCGCCGGTGTGGAGCGCGAGCGGATCGAGGCGGAGTGGGCCGTCGTGGTCGACGACGTCGACGCGAGCCAGGCGGTTCTCGATGCGGCGGAGCGCGCAGGACGCGAGCTCGACGACGACCAGCGCGCCTTCCTGGACGCCCGGTTCACGCTGACCGAGGCCGCGGCGTCCGGCAGCGCCTCGGACGTCCTGGTCCGCTTCGACGCAGCACTCGCCACGGCGGCGCAGCGACTGGCGGAGGACCGCCGCTCCGCGGCCGAGGCGCACGAGCAGCAGCGCGAGAGCGCCGGCCGGATCATGGCCGGCTTCCTCGACCGCTGGCCGAATCCCAACCTGCTCGCGGACCCCGAGGCGTCCGCGGGCGACTTCGAGCGGCTGCTCGACGCCCTCGAGACCAGCGGCCTGCACCGGCTCGAGACCGAGTGGCGCGACAGCCTGCTCACGCTCTCCGGCAACGACCTCACGAGCTTCGACTCCACGCTCGGCCGCTCGCTGCGCGAGATCCGCGAGCGGATCGAGCCGATCAACGTGATCATGCAGGACCTGCCGTTCTACAACGACGGCCACCGCCTGCAGATCACGACGCGCGAGAACCAGTCGGAGGTGCGCCGTCGCTTCCGCCGCGAGCTCCGCGAGGTGCGCGCGCAGATCCAGGCCGTGTCCGCGGAGGAGGAGCGCGAGCAGGTCTACCGGCGGATGTCCCGGCTCATCCAGCGGCTGCGGCGCACCGCGCCCGACTTCGGCGACCTCGTCGACGTCCGCAACCACGTCCGGGTCAGCGCCGAGCGCGTGGACGCCGTCACCCGAGCGCACGTGGCGCTGTACGACCACATCGGCGAGAAGTCCGGCGGGGAGTCGCAGGAGCTGATCGCCTTCATCGTCGGAGCAGCGCTGCGCTACCAGCTCGGCGACGCGGGAGCCGACCGTCCCCGGTACGCCCCGGTCTTCATGGACGAGGCGCTGATCAAGGCCGACGCCCACTTCACCAAGCGGGCGATCGGTGCGTGGCGCGGTCTCGGCTTCCAGCTCGTGATCGGTGCCCCGAACGACAAGTACAGCGCGATCGAGCCGCACGTCGAGGTGGAGTACGACATCCTCAAGGACACGCGCGGACGCTCCTGGGCCAGGCCGAAGGTGGGCCTGGCCCCCTAGGGCTGCTCGCCGATCTTCGCGTGGCTGCGCGAGTAGGCGAAGTAGATCGCGAAGCCCACGGCCAGCCAGATCAGGAAGCGCAGCCAGGTCTCGATCGAGAGGTTGAGCATCAGGTAGGTGCAGATCAGGGCCGAGAGCAGCGGGAGCCACGGGTTCAGCGGGACCCGGAAGCCGCGCTTCAGGTCGGGCCGCTTGCGGCGCAGCACCACGACGCCGACCGAGACCAGCACGAACGCCGAGAGCGTGCCGATGTTGACCATCTCCTCGAGCACGCCGATCGGAGTGAGCCCGGCGAGCAGCGCGACGACGATGGTCACGACCACGGAGGTGAACCACGGCGTGCGCAGGCGCGGGTGGACGGTGGCCAGGCGCCGGGGGAGGAGTCCGTCGCGCGCCATCGCGAAGATGATGCGTGTCGCTCCGATCAGCAGCGTCAGCACGACGGTGGTCAGACCGGCGACGGCGCCGGCCGAGATGACCGTCGCCATCCAGGTCTGCCCGTGGTAGGCGAACGCGTTGGCGAGCGCGGCCGACGGGTCGAGCTCGCGGTAGGGGACCATGCCGGTCACGACGAGGGCGACGGCGCAGTACAGGACCGTGCAGATGATCAGCGAGGCGATGATGCCGATGGGCAGGTCGCGCTGGGGGCGGCGGGTCTCCTCCGCGGTCGTCGCGACGACGTCGAACCCGATGTAGGCGAAGAACACCAGGGAGGCGCCGGCGATGATGCCGCCGACCCCGAACGTGGCCGGCTCGATGCCCGAGAGGAACTGGAGCAGCGGCTGGGTCAGACCGGACGCGGACTGCGAGGGCTCGGCGGCGGGGACGAACGGCGTGTAATTGGCGGTGTTGACGAACTGCAGGCCCGCGATGATGACGAACAGGACGATGAACAGCTTGATCGCGACGAGCACCAGGTTGACGCGCAGCGATTCCTTGATCCCGAAGGTCATCAGCGCGCCGAGCACGAGGACGAGCAGGATCGCCGGCACGTCGACCACGCCGCCGTAGGTGAGCGCCGGCGGGAGGGTCACTCCCAGCTGCTGCAGCAGCGACCCGAGGTACGCGCTCCACCCCTGCGCGACCACGCTCGCTCCGAGGAACAGCTCGAGGATCAGGTCCCAGCCGATGATCCAGGCGAAGAGCTCGCCGAGGGAGGCGTAGGAGAAGGTGTAGGCGGAGCCCGACACCGGGACCGTGGAGGCGAACTCGGCGTAGCACATGGCCGCGAGGGCGCAGGCGAAGGCGGCGACGACGAAGCTCAGGACGATCGCCGGTCCGGCGATGTCATGGGCGGCGCGGCCGGTGAGGGTGAAGATGCCGGCGCCGATGACGACTCCGACGCCGAAGACCGTGAGATCGAGCGCGGTCAGCGACTTCTTGAGCTTGTACTCGGGCTCATCGGTGTCGGCGATCGACTGCTCGACGGACTTGGTGCGGAGGAGGCTCACGGTGGTTCTCTCTGTGGGCTGCGGGGTGGAGGCGCGAGGGCCACTGGGGAGGATAGCGGGGCGGGCGCCTCTGCCGCGCCGGGCGTCGCGCGAGTACGCTTCCCGGCCATGAGCAGGATCTTCTCCGTGGCGTTCGCCGACGTGCACCCCCTCTACGTGGCGAAGGCGGAGCGCAAGGGCCGGACGAGGGAGGAGGTCGACGAGGCGGTCCGCTGGCTCACCGGCTTCTCGGACGAGGAGCTGGCCCGGCACCTCGAGAGCAGGACGACCTTCGAGGAGTTCTTCGCGGCGGCGCGCCTGCCTCCGCAGGCCTCGGCGATCACGGGGGTGATCTGCGGCGTGCGGGTCGAGACGATCGAGGATCCGCTGATGCAGCGCATCCGGTACCTCGACAAGCTGATCGACGAGATCGCGAAGGGACGGCCGATGGCGAAGGTGCTGCGGGCTCCCGCGGCCGGCTGAGCCGCCGGCCCCGGGCGCTCCTCCACAGGCGCCGATCCGCTCCGGTTCTCCCCGGTCCGGGCCGGCGGGATCTCGCGCCGCCGGCGACGCGAGCAGGGTGTCGGACATGACATTCACACAGCGAACCCCTGCTCCTCCGTCCCGTCGCCGCGATCCCGAAGTCCTGCGGGCGAGCGCGATCCAGGACCTCCTGGCGGCCGTCCCCTCCATCATCGGCATCCGTCCGGAGGAGTCCGTCGTGGTGGTGCCGTTCCTCGGCACGCGCGCCGGAGGCGGCTTCCGGATCCCGCTCCCGGAGACGCTGCGCGGGATGGAGGCGGAGGCGCTGGCGGGCGGCTGCGCGGCCATGATGGAGACGATGCCGCGGGCCACCGGTGTGCTGGTGGTGGTCTGCACCCGTGCGGGCTACGCCGAGGAGCGGGGGATCCCGCATCTCGACCTCGGCCACGCGGTGCTCCGGCGCCTGGAGCGCACGCGCCTGGACATCATCGCCGTGGCCTGCATCGCCGCCGACGGGTGGGGGCGCTACACGGACGCCGAGGAGTGCCGCAGGCCACGTCCGCTCCTCGAGATCGAGCGGAGCGAGACCGGCGTCCTCGCCCGAGCGGTGGCCGACGAGCCACTGGACATCGACGCGCTCTCCGTGCTGCCGCCGGTCGCCGAGGAGGATCGCGCGCTCGTCGCGGAGGTGCTCCGCCGGCCGCCCCTGGTCGGCGACACGGAACGGCTCGTCGAGCGCTGGCTCAGCGGACCGCGGGACGTCCGCCGCGAAGGACTGATCGTGCGGACCCTGCAGTCGCCGCCCCTCCGCGACCGGGTGACCGTGCAGATCGCGCGGAGCCCGCAGGCAGGAGTGGGAGTGCCGCCCGGCGCGGTGGGCGACGCCCGCGCCGGAACGGACGACGACCACGACCTCGAGCTGTCGGCCCTGCTGCTCGGCAGCGGGCGTGCTCCGGAGCGCGGCCGTCTGGCGCGGGCGACCGGGCTCCTCGCCCGCGCCGCCGCGCTGGCGCCGGAGGAGGCGCGCTCCTCCGTGCTCACCGTTCTCGCGTGGTGCTGGTGGGCGAGGGGAGTCTCGAGCCTCGCGGGGCTCCACCTCGACGAGGCGCTGCGGCTCGACCCCGACGACTCGATGGCCCGGCTCTACGCCTCGCTGTTCGCGGCCCGCCCCCTGCCGGACTGGGTGCTCGCGGCCGCTGCCGAGGCCCTCGATGCCGCGAGCGCCTGAGGTCGGGCGCGGGCCGGTGCGCTCGCCCGGAGACGGATGCTCTTGCGCGGGGGAGGGGACGGCCCTAATGTGCAACCACATGGTTGTACGAATGGACGCCGACATCGACCTGCTCTTCCGGGCGCTGGCCGACAGCACCCGCCGCGACATCGTCGCCCGGGTGCTGGTCGGCGAGCAGTCCGTCTCCGCACTCGCGGCGCGCTACGAGATGTCGTTCGCGGCGGTGCAGAAGCACGTGGCCGTCCTCGAGCGGGCGGCACTCGTCCGCAAGCGGAGGAGGGGGCGGGAGCAGCTGGTGCAGGGCGAGGTCGCCGCAGTGCGGCGGGCGTCGCGCCTGCTCGACGCCTACGAGCAGCTGTGGGCGGGGAGGATCGACCGCATGTCGGACCTCCTCGACGAGGAGTGACACCCGCGAGCCGACCGGCGCGCGGGATCTGCTGGAGGGAGAGGCGCGATGAGCGTGCTGCAGTCCGTGAAGGACATCGAGGAACTGACCCTGACCGTGACCGCCGAGTTCGACGCGGGGATCGAGCGCGTCTGGCTCCTCTGGACGGATCCGCGCCGCCTCGAGCGCTGGTGGGGGCCGCCGACCTGGCCGGCGACCTTCGAGCGGCACGAGCCGGTCGAGGGCGGACGGAGCGCCTACGTCATGACGGGACCGGACGGCGAGCAGGCGCGCGGCTGGTGGCGCGTGACCCGGGTGGAGGAGCCGACGCGGTTCGAGTTCGAGGACGGCTTCGCCGACGAGCGGGGCGACCCGGTCGACGCGCTGGGGATCACCCGGGCCACGGTCACCCTCGACGAGATCGAGCCGGGGCGCACGCGGATGGTCCTCAGCAGCCGTTTCGAGTCGGTCGAGCAGCTCGAGCAGATGGTCCAGATGGGCATGGAGGACGGACTCCGCCAGGCGATGGGGCAGATCGACGCGATCCTGCTCGAGGACTGAGTCGGCGCCCATGGAGGTTCGGCGCTCGCCGCGCCGAGCCTCCGCGCTACTGCTCGGGGTCGGTGAGGGCGGCGGCGTAGGCGCGGACGGAGCGCTGGTACCGGGGGAGCCCCGGAGCCAGCGCCTCCAGCGCGATCCGCAGGGCCTCGTCGACGCGCCCGGCGCTGTGCAGGGCGAGCGCGAAGAACACCTCCCGCGCGGAGCCCACCGCGGGGTGCGCGGCGGCGCCGGCGAGGAGGTCGATCGCCTCATCGGTGCGGCCGAGGTTCCGGAGTGTCGAGGCGTACTGGATCGTCAACCGCGCCCGCCGCTCGTCATCCAGGCCGGCTGCGAGGGCGCGCTCGTACTCGACCGCCGCCTCCGCCTCGTGTCCCGCGCTGTCGAGGGCGCCGCCCAGCTCGAAAGCGGCGACTCCGTCGTGTCCCGGATAGCGGGCTGCGAGGACGCGCATCCGCTCGACGACGCCGTCCGGGTCGTCCTGAGCGTCGAGGCGCTCGACCGCCGCGAGCCAGAGGGCGAGCGCGTCGGTCTCGGGGCGATCGGGGTCGGAGGCGCGTGTCTCGGTCACGCCTCCGACGCTACCGCGCCCGCACAGTGCGGGGAGCGGGGCTACGAGGCGGTCGAGTCGGCGCCGTCGTCGTCCGACTCGCCGTCGTCGGAGCCGGAGGTGCCCGCTCCGACCGGCGCGGCGCGTCGCCCGGCCTCGATCAGGGCGGTCGACGCAGCCGCTCCGCCGATCAGGGCGAACAGCGCCCAGCCGGCTCCCCACTTGCGCTTGCCGAACAGGGCGTCGAACGAGAGCGCGCCGGGGCCGTCCGCGACGATCGCGGCCGTCGCCGCGACGAGGACGGCGTTGTACTCCCACCCGCCGCCCGCGTTCCACAGGCCGTTGCTCCAGTGCACCTTGCGCACGGCGGTGACCATCGTGGCGACGAGTCCGGCGGCGGCGAGCGGAGTCGCGGCGCCGAGAGCGAGAGCGGCGCCTCCGGCCGTCTCGGTCACCGCTGCGGCGACGGCGTTGCGCCGGGCCGGGTGCATCTCCAGGCTCGACATCATCTGCTCGGTGCCGTCGAGGCCGGGGCCGTCGAACGAGCCCCGCAGCTTCTGCAGACCGTGTCCGACGAAGAGCCCGCCGACGGCGAGACGGAGAACGAGTGAGCCGACCTTCATGGTGACCTCCGGGGTGGGGTGGGGACGTGTAGTGCGAGGGTCCCGGCTGCGCCGCGCCCGGTCAAGGGGTCGCGCCCGGTGAGCGGGCCGCGCGGAAGGTGTGCGCGCTCGGGGAGGGCTCAGAGCAGCGTGTAGGCGGAGGCGTCCATCATCACGGTGCCGTCGGTGCACACCTGGAGCTCGGCGGGGGCGCGGACCGCGCCGTCCGGGGCGTCGAGGACCTCGGCGACGAGGTACGCGGAGGTCCCGACCGTGCAGCCGTAGGCGCCGGGGGAGTGCCAGGCGACCCGGACGTCCGCCCGGGCGCCGGGGACGAGGATCACGGGAGCATCGGGGTTCGGGCCGGACGCGTCGGCGACCGCGCTGATCCGGTTCCCGTCGGCGTCGGTCGCGTAGACGCCGGGGATGCCCGCGAGAGCGCAGTCCGAGGAGGAGGTGCTGGTGAGCACGAGGTCGAAGGCGCTGTTCCCGGCACCCGACGCGTCGGGGTCGGGGCGGTACTCCATCGTCAGGTCGGAGCCCGTGCAGCGCGCCGCCGCCGGATCCGCGGCGGGAGAACCGGTCGACGAGGGCTCGGGGGTCGCCGTGACCGTCACGGTCACGGTGGGAGTCGGCGTCGGAGCGGGAGTCGGCGAAGAGGTCGCGGTCGCGGTCGGTGTCGGGAGCGGCGTCCGCGCGGACGGGGCTCCGCCGCTGCCCGCGCAGCCGGTGAGGACGAGGACGAGTGCTGCTGCTGCCAGCGCGGAGGCGCCGGTCCGGTGCGAGAACGTGCTCATGTCCGCAGTCTGCCACCGCCCGGACCGATCGGCCCCGCGGATCCGCGAGCATTCTCGGAGGTCCCGGTCAGGGAGGCGGAGGACGGATGCGGCGGGCGTCCGGAGGTGCCCCTCCTCGCGCCCGCCGCACCGGGGTCGGCGCTAGACGCGGACGACCATCTTCCCGGTGTTGCCGCCGCGCATCATCGAGAGGAACGCGTCCACGGCGTGGTCGATGCCGTCGACGACGGTCTCGTCGTAGGCGATCTCTCCGTCGGCGAACCAGCCGGCCATCAGCCGGTTGAACTCCGGCGAGTGGTGGAGGTAGCCGGACAGCGTGAATCCGCGCAGCGTGAGACCGCGGGTGATGATGTTCGCCATGTTGTCGGGGCCGGGTGTCTTCTCGGTGCTGTTGTAGCCGGCGATCGCTCCGCAGAGCGCCGCGCGGCCGCCGTCGCGGAAGGCGTCGAGGGCCGCTTCGAGGTGGTCGCCGCCGACGTTGTCGAAGTACACGTCGATCCCGTCGGGCGCGGCCTCGGCCAGCTGCTCGCGGACCGGGCCGGAGTGGTAGTCGAAGGCGGCGTCGTAGCCGTACTTCTCGGTGAGCAGGGCGACCTTCTCGGCCGAGCCCGCGGATCCGACGACCCGCTCGGCTCCGAGGAGGCGCGCGATCTGACCGGCGGCCGAGCCGACGGCTCCCGCGGCGCCCGAGACGAAGACGGTGTCGCCCTCCTTCATGCCCGCGATGGCGGTGAGCCCGACGTACGCGGTGAGTCCGGTCATCCCGAGGATGCCGAGGCGGAGCGAGAGCGGCACTCCGGGGATCTCGGGGACGACGCGGAACTGCGACGACTCGGCCTGCACGACGTCGCGCCAGCCGAGCTGGTGCAGGACCGCGCTGCCGACGGGGAACGCGGGGTCGTCGGAGACGGTCACCCGGCCGACGGCACCGCCGGTCATGGTCTCGCCGAGGGCGAAGGGCGGGGTGTAGCTCTTCACGTCGTTCATGCGGCCGCGCATGTAGGGGTCGACCGAGAGGAAGGCGTTCTCGACGCGGATCTCGCCCGCGGCCGGGTCGCCGTACTCGACGGTCGCGGTCCGGAAGTCCTCGGCGACGGGCCAGCCGTCGGGGCGGCGGACGAGCTGGATCTGGGTGCTGGTGACGGTGCTCATAGGACCTTTCGTGGTGGTGGATCGGAGGGGATCAGAGTGAGAGGCCGACGGCGAGCGCGATCACCGCGAGCAGACCCGGGGTCATCTGGGTCAGCGCGGCGCGGCGCTTGGTCGGAGCGGAGAGGAGCAGGACGAGTGCTGCGGCGACCATCGATCCGGCGCCGGCGAAGACGAGGGCCGCGCCGACGGCGGTGGCGCCGATCGCGACGGCGACGATGCCCGCCACGGTGACGACGGCGAGGAAGAGGTTGTAGAAGCCCTGGTTGTAGGCCATCTCCTTCGTCGCCTCCGCCTCGCCGGCGGTCGTGCCGAACGTCGTTCGGGCGCGCGAGGTCGTCCAGAGGACCGACTCGAGCACGAAGATGTAGACGTGCAGCGCCGCGGCGAGAGCGGCGAGCACCAGTCCGAGAACGATCACGGCGGGCCTCCAGGCGATGGTCGTGGTGCGGAGGGCTCCGCACCGATTGTGTAACGACCAGTCCACAATATACTGGAGCGAGCGGTCCGCGCCAGTGCGGCGCCGCAGCTGTCACCCCTCAGGAGGAGCACCGTGGGTCGCACGCAGGGCTTCGACACCGAGCAGGTCGTCCGCGCCGCCCGCGCCGTCTTCTGGGAGAGCGGCTTCGAGGAGGCGTCCCTCCCGGACCTGGAGTCCGCGACCGGACTGCGCCGCTCCAGCCTCTACCACGCCTTCGGCAGCAAGCGTGGGCTCTTCGACGCTGCCGTGCAGAGCTACCTCGACGAGGTGGTGCGGCCCCGGCTCGCCCCGCTCGTCGATCCGCGAGGGGCGTCGCCGACGGCGCTCGAGGAGTACTTCACCGGGCTGCGGGCGGCGCTCGCCGACTCTCGCACGCTCTCCGCGAGGAGCGGCTGCCTGCTGCTCAACGCCGCGGGCGCGCCGATCGCGCGCGACGACGCCGTGCGCGAGGTGATCGCCGACTACCGGGCCGAGCTGCTGGGCGCACTGCGCGCCGGAGCGCTGGCCCGCTGGCCCGACGCGCAGGCGTGGGCGTCGGCTCAGGCGGACGTCCTCGTGTCGCTCCTGGTGGCCGCGCTCGTGCTGGCCCGCGTCGATCCGGCGCAGTCGCTCGCCACCGTGGACGCCGCGCTCGCGCTCGTCCGATCCTCCGCGCTCTGACGGCCGTCGCGACGAACGCCGGAGCACCGCTCTCGCGCCGGGCCCGCCCTCGCAGCCGGCGCGCCGGGTCGGCCCGCACAGCACGACGCCCCCGTGCGCCTCGCGTCCCGGTGGGACGGATGCGCGCGGGGGCGTCGGACGGGGTCAGTCGGTTCCGGCGTCGAACGCCGCACCCTCCGAGGCCAGGTCGGTGGCGCGTCCGAGCGCATCGGCCGCTGCGGACCCGCCGCCCTCGGTGATCGCGTCGGCCTCGCCGATCTCGAGCTCGCCGACGAGCTCGGCGGTCGGACCGCCGACGAGGCCGGCGGCCGCGTACTGCTCGAGCCGCGAGCGGGAGTCGGCGATGTCGAGGTTGCGCATCGTGAGCTGCCCGATGCGGTCCTCGGGGCCGAAGGCGGCGTCGCCGACCCGCTCCATCGAGAGCTTGTCCGGGTGGTAGCTCAGCGCGGGGCCGGTCGTGTCGAGGATCGTGTAGTCGTCGCCGCGGCGCAGACGCAGGGTGACCTCCCCGGAGACGGCCGAGCCGACCCAGCGCTGGATGGACTCGCGCAGCATCAGCGACTGCGGGTCGAGCCAGCGGCCCTCGTACATCAGGCGGCCGAGACGGCGGCCCTCCGAGTGGTACTGGGCGACGGTGTCCTCGTTGTGGATCGCGTTCAGCAGGCGCTCGTAGGCGATGTGCAGCAGCGCCATGCCGGGGGCCTCGTAGATGCCGCGGCTCTTGGCCTCGATGATCCGGTTCTCGATCTGGTCCGAGACGCCGAGCCCGTGGCGTCCGCCGATCGCGTTCGCCTCGAGCACGAGCGCGACGGCGTCCGAGAACTCGACGCCGTTCAGCGCGACGGGGCGGCCGGCCTCGAAGCGCACCGAGACGACCTCGGAGGCGATCTCGACCTCGTCACGCCACGACGCGACCCCCATGATCGGCTCGACGAGCTCGAGGCCGCTGGAGAGCTCCTCGAGGCGCTTGGCCTCGTGGGTGGCGCCCCAGATGTTGGCGTCGGTCGAGTAGGCCTTCTCGGTGGCGTCGCGGTAGGGGAAGCCGCGGGCGACCAGCCACTCCGACATCTCGGTGCGGCCGCCGAGCTCGTTGACGAACTGCACGTCGAGCCAGGGCTTGTAGATGCGCAGGCGGGGGTTGGCGAGCAGGCCGTAGCGGTAGAACCGCTCGATGTCGTTGCCCTTGTAGGTCGAGCCGTCGCCCCAGATGTCGACGCCGTCCTCGCGCATGGCGCGGACGAGGAGGGTGCCGGTCACGGCGCGGCCGAGGGGGGTGGTGTTGAAGTAGGTCTTGCCGCCGGAGCGGATGTGGAAAGCGCCGCACTGCAGGGCGACGAGCCCCTCCTCGACCAGCGCGCTCTTCGCGTCGACGAGGCGCGAGATCTCGGCGCCGTACTGGGCCGCGCGGGACGGGACGCTCTCGATGTCGGGCTCGTCGTACTGGCCGATGTCGGCCGTGTACGTGCAGGGCACCGCGCCCTTCTCGCGCATCCAGGCGACGGCGACGGATGTGTCGAGGCCTCCCGAGAATGCGATTCCGACACGCTCGCCCACGGGCAGACTGCTCAACACTTTCGACATGCCTCCGATTTTAGGAGGAACGGGGACCTCCTCCGTGCCGCGGGAGGTCCGAGCCGCCTCCCGGGGCGCCCGCGCGGAGTGCGCTCCGGCCGTGGGAGCACGTCCTCCGTCGATCCGCGTCGATCGCCGCCGCCCCCGACCGGGGCGCGCGAGCCGGCCGGAGGCTCCGTGGTCCGGAGGTGGCGCCCGCGCAGCCGGCGCGGATCGCCCGCTCCGGCTGAGTGGTTCCGCGCGGCCCGGATGGACGGCCGTGGCGAGCGCGTGCCAGGCTCCGCTCGACCCCGGCTTCCGCCGCCGCCGCCTCCGAAAGGGCTCTCCGTGCCACGACCTCCTCATCGCCTCGCGGCGATGGCCCTCGCCTGCCTGCTCGCCGCGGGCGGTTCCGCCGCTCTGGCGCCGTCCGCCCTCGCGACGCAGGCCGTCGCCGAGACTCCGACCGCCTTCGTCCCGGGGGAGACTCCGCCCGCAGAGGCGCGCGGATCGCAGACCTACACGAACGCTCTCCTCGGCGGCGACTCGCTCGACGCGGGGGAGCGCATCTTCTCGAACGGAGACTCCGCGAGCTTCGAGATGCAGGCGGACGGCAACGCCGTGATCTACGACGCCGGGCGCCGCCCCGTCTGGAGCACCAGGACCCAGGGCACCGGAGCGACCACGGTGCGGATGCAGGAGGACGGCAACCTCGTCGTCGTGACCGGCTCCGGCACGCCCGTCTGGGCGTCCGGGACCGCGGGAGAGACCGGCGCGCTCGCCCTCATCCAGGACGACGGGCAGCTCGTGCTCGTCCGCCCGAACGGGGACACGGCCTGGTCCTCGGCCGACGAGCAGGAGCCCGAGCCGGAGCCGATCGCCGACGTCCTCGACAGCGGGCGCGAGCTCTCTCCGGGACAGCAGCTGACCGCCTCCGACGGCCGCTCGCGCGCCGCGATGCAGAGCGACGGCAATCTCGTCGTCTCCGTGGACGGATCCCCGCGCTGGAGCTCCGTCACCTCCGGAGCGGGCAACCGCCTCGCGATGCAGACCGACGGGAACGCGGTGGTCTCGGCCGCCGGGTCCGGCGTGCGCTGGCAGGCGGGAACGCCCGGGAACCCGGGCGCGCGGATGCGGATGCAGAACGACGGCAACCTGGTGATCACCGCCGCCTCCGGACGGCCGCTCTGGGCGAGCTCGACCTCGCGCGCGCCTGAGATCCGCGACGTCCTCTCCTCCGGCTCGCGGCTCAGCCGGGGACAGCAGCTCACCTCGCCGGACGGCCGGTCGCGCGCCTCCCTGCAGGGCGACGGCAATCTCGCGGTCTACTCGCGGGGGGACGTCCGCTGGGGCGCCGGCACCCAGGGCGAGGGCGAGACGCTCTCGATGCAGTCCGACGGCAACGCCGTGGTCACCTCCGCCTCGGGCCGACCCCTCTGGGCCTCGGGTACGGCGGGCAACCCGGGATCCCGCCTGCAGATGCAGAACGACGGCAACCTGGTCGTCTACTCCGCCTCGGGCCGCGCGCTGTGGGCGAGCGACACCCCTCCGGCGCCGCCCGCGCCCGCCGTCCGGGACACCCTCTCCTCCGGGAGCCGGCTCACCTCCGGACAGCTGCTGCGCTCCTCCGACGGAGGGAGCGAGGCGGTCATGCAGGGCGACGGCAACCTCGTCGTCTACTCGCGCGGCTCGGCCCGCTGGGCGGCCGGCACGTCCGGAGGCGGCAACCGGCTCGAGATGCAGTCCGACGGCAACGCCGTGGTCTACGCGGGCTCCGGAGGAGCACGCTGGCAGTCCGGCACGGCGGGCAGCCCGGGCTCCCGGATGGTCATGCAGAACGACGGCAACCTGGTGATCTACTCGCCGCAGGGCCGCGCACTCTGGGCGAGCACGCAGGCCGCGGCACCGGCGCCGGCGCCCGGCCCGGGACGACCTGCTTATCCCGGCGACGCTGTGAACTGCGACGACTTCCCGGACCAGGCCTCAGCTCAGCGGTACTTCGACCTGTACTACCCGTACTACGGCGATGTCGCAGGGCTCGACAGGGACGACGACGGGTTCGCCTGCGAGTCCAACTGAAGGCAGCGTAGGTCCGCCCCTGCCGGAGGGGCCAGGCCCGAGCGGTCCCCTGCAGGCCTCCGGGCCGCGCCCGCGGGTCTCGAGTGGTGAACACGACCCGCCTGCGCGAGTGGCTCTCCGGCGGACGACCATCGACAAGGCGCCTCGCGCACTGATGCTCCGCTGCCGCCCGAGCTCCCGCGCCGCCGGGCGACCCGGCATGCTGGGGCAGGACTCCGCCGACGACGCGGATCGGAAGGACGCCATGACCCCGACGACCCCCTCCAGCCGCGAGAGCCTGCTGGTCACCCCTGACGAGCTCGCCGAGCTCATGGCCTCCACCGAGCCGCCGCTCGTCCTCGACGTGCGATGGCGCCTCGACCGGCCCGACGGCCGCCCGGAGTACCTCGCGGGTCACCTGCCCGGCGCGGTGCACGTCGACCTCGATCACGAGCTGGCCGCCCACGGCGAGCCGGAGGAGGGGCGCCACCCGCTGCCTCCGATCGAGGTGCTGCAGGAGGCGGCGCGCGGCTGGGGGCTCAGCCGGGGCCGGTCCGTCGTCGTGTACGACGACGCGCGTAGCGTCCCGGCCGCGCGGGCCTGGTGGCTGCTGCGGGCGACGGGAGTGGAGGACGTCCGCCTGCTCGACGGGTCGCTCGCCGGCTGGATCCGCTCGGGGCGGGAGCTCGAGACGGGCGACGTCCCTCGCGAGCGGGGCGACGTCGAGCTGGCCTACGGTCGGCTCCCGGTGCTGGACATCGACGAGGCGGCGGCGCTGCCCTCGGCGGGCGTCCTGCTCGACGCCCGCGCCCCTGAGCGGTACCGCGGCGAGGTCGAGCCGATCGACCCGCGGGCGGGCCACATCCCCGGCGCTCGGAACGCTCCCGCGTCCGCGGCGCTCGACTCCGAGGGGCGGTTCCGGCCCGCCTCCGACCTGCGCGCCGGATTCGAGGCGCTCGGCGTGCGGGAGCACGCCCCCGTCGGCGTGTACTGCGGCAGCGGCGTCTCGGCCGCGGTCGACGTCGTCGCGCTCACTCTCGCGGGCTTCGCGCCGGCGCTCTACCCGGGCTCCTGGTCGCAGTGGTCGAGCACGCCGGGCCGGAAGGTGGCGACCGGGTCGGAGGCCTGAAGCGCCTTCTTCGGATCGCGCGCGGAGCTCAGCTCAGGCGCGAGTGCTCGCCGAGGTGGTGCCAGGTGCGGTTGTGGTAGACGAGCGGCGCCGTGGTCTCGGAGTCCTCGGGCACGTGGGCCTCGAGGGCGTGCACGGCGACGATCGTGGACGATCCCGCCTCCATGCGGTTGATCACCGTGCCGCGGATCCAGGCGGCGGCGCCCGGGAAGAACGGCTCGCCCGTGGGCAGCCGCGACCAGAGCGACGTGTCGGCGAAGCGGTCGATGCCGCTGGTCGAGCCCAGACGCGCCAGGTCGAGCTGCTCCGCCCCGAGCAGGTGCACGACCAGCGTCTCGGACGCCTGGATGGCCGGAGAGCTGGACGAGGCGGACGAGAGCGAGAAGACGAACAGCGGCGGCTCGGCGCTCACCGAGAAGACGGAGGTCGCGGTCAGGGCGACCGGGCCGGTGCCCGGGTCCGCGGTGATCAGCGCGACTCCGGCGGCGTGGTTGCGGAACGCGAGCTTGAAGTCCTCCGGGGAGAGTCCGGCGAAGGCGCGGTGCTCCGGCTCGCGGTCCGGGGTGGTGGCGAGGTTCTCGCGGCTCATCGGAGACTCCTGATCGATCGAGGGTGCGGCACGGGGTGGTGGCCCGCCGTCGCGCCGCAGCACGGCTCCTCCAGACTGGCGCACCGACCGGGGGAGGGCCGCCCTATTGCGGAGTATGACGCCGCCACCTCGGGGAACGCCGATCCGCCGCTCCCTGTTCCCGATCACGCCGGATCGGGTGCCCGTCGTCGGCGCCGGCCTCCGCGCGCCCGTCGCTCGCCCTCAGCGCAACCCGTCGCTGCGGCCGCGGTCTGCGCGCAGACTCGAGGGCATGGCCCACCGTCAGCGCACGTCCACCGCGCATCCCGAGAGCAAGACCTGCGCCTCCTGCGGTCGCGAGATCGAGTGGCGCGCGAAGTGGGCACGGGACTGGGAGGACGTCCGCTACTGCTCGGACGCCTGCCGCCGTCGCGGAGTCGGTCCGGAGGAGGCGCGGCTCGAGGAGGAGATCCGCACTGTCCTGCTCGCGCGAGCGGCGTCGTCGACGGCGTGCCCGTCCGAGGTCGCGCGCCGGGTCGGCGGCGAGGAGTGGCGGCCGCTGATGGAGCCCGTGCGCCGGGCCGCGCGCCGCCTGGTCGACCGGGGCGAGATCGACATCGTGCAGGGCGGACAGGTCGTCGACCCCTCGCGGGCGAAGGGCCCGATCCGGCTGCGGCGACGCCCCGGCGGACCCCTGTCGCCGGGCGGCGCCGCGGGCTAGCCTCAGCAGATGCCCAGCAGCGACGCCGTCGTCCTCACCGTCCCCGGACCGCACGGCGACCGGGAGGTGCGGATCTCGAGCCCTGAGCGAGTGCTCTTCCCGGAGCCGGGCATCACCAAACGCGAGGTCGCGGAGTACCTGATCGCCGTCGGCGAGCCGTTCGTCGCGGCGAACGGCGGCCGCCCCGTCTCGCTGCAGCGCTTCTCCTCCGGGATCGAGGGCGAGCAGTTCTTCTCGAAGAATCCGCCCAAGGGCGCGCCCGAGTACGTCCGGTCGGTCCCGGTGACGTACCCGAGCGGGCGGGTGCATCCGCAGCTCGTGATCGACGAGCCCGCGGCCGCCGTCTGGGCGGCGCAGATGAACACCGTCGTCTTCCACCCGTGGGCGTCCCGCGCCGATGCGCCCGACCTGCCCGACCAGCTCCGGATCGACCTCGACCCGCAGCCCGGCACCGACGTCGCCGACGCGGTCGTCGCCGCGCACGCGCTGCGGGAGGTCCTGCGGGAGGCCGGCCTCGACCCGTTCGTGAAGACGTCCGGCAACCGCGGCCTGCACGTCTTCGCGCCGATCGTCGCCGAGCACGAGTTCCTCGACGTCCGCCACGCGGTGATCGCCGCGGCGCGCGAGCTGGAGCGGCGGATGCCCGAGCAGGTCACGACGGCGTGGTGGAAGGAGGAGCGCGGCGAGCGGATCTTCGTCGACTTCAACCAGGCCAACCGCGACCGGACGATCGCCGGTGCCTACAGCCCGCGGCCACTCGCGCACGCTCCCGTCTCCACTCCGCTGGACTGGGACGAGCTCGACGGCGTCGACCCGCGGGCCTTCACGATCCGCACGGTCCCGGCGCGCCTCGCCGAGCGCGGTGATCCGTGGGCACGGATGCACGACGCCCCCGGCCGCCTCGACGCCCTGCTCGGCTGGTGGGAGCGCGATATCGCCGCCGGCCTCGGCGAGCTGCCGTTCCCGCCCGACTTCCCCAAGATGCCGGGCGAGCCGCCCCGCGTGCAGCCCAGCCGCGCGAAGAAGGCCTAGCCGAGGACGTCGCCGAGGTCGTACGCGGTCGGCTGCTCCAGCTGCTCCATGGTGCAGGAGGCGGCGTCGCGGTCCGGGCGCCAGCGCTCGAACTGCACGGTGTGCCGGAAGCGGTCGCCCTCGCGCTGGTCGTAGCGGACCTCGAGCACGAGCTCGGGACGCAGACGCACGAAGGAGGTGTCGCGGCCGCTCGAGAACCGGCTCCGCTCGCCCTCGCCGCGCACCGGTGCTCCCTCCGCGTCGCGCTCGACCGCGGGTGCGAGCTCCTCCAGCAGCTGCACGCGACGCTCGTCGCTGAAGGCCGAGGCCCCGCCGACCTGGCGGACCTCTCCGTCGTCGCCGTGCAGGCCGAGCAGGATCGAGCCCACGCCCGGCTTGGAGGCGTGCTCGCGGTACCCGATCGCGATCACGTCGGCCGTGCGGTGGTGCTTGACCTTGAGCACGGCGCGCTTCCCGGGGGAGTAGGGCGCGGCCAGGGGCTTCGCCACGACGCCGTCCAGTCCTGCGCCCTCGAAGCGCTCCAGCCAGTCGCGCGCCAGGGCCTCGTCGTCGGTGGCGCGGCCGAGGTGCAGCGGATGCGGGACGCCGGCCATCACCGCGGCGAGCGCCTCCCGCCGCGCCGAGTACGGCTCCTCGAGCATGCTGCGCCCGTCCACGGCGAGCAGGTCGAAGGCGACGAGCATCGCCGGGGTGGTCTCCGCCAGCATCCTCACGCGGCTCGCGGCCGGATGGATGCGCTGCGAGAGCAGGTCCCAGTCGAGCCGCTGGGCACCCGGCTCGCCGGTCGCCAGGACGATCTCGCCGTCGAGCACGCAGCCGTCGGGGAGCAGCCGGAGGAAGGCCTCGACGAGCTCGGGGAAGTACCGGGTCAGCGGCTTGGAGCCGCGGCTCCCGATCTCGCACTCCCCGCCGGAGACCGAGACGATCGCGCGGAACCCGTCCCACTTCGGCTCGTAGGAGTATCCGCCCGCGACGGCGGTCTGCTCCGGCACCGCAGGAACGGCCTTGGCGAGCATCGGGGCGACGGGGAGCGCGAACGGGAGGTCCATGCCCTGATCATCCCGGCCGCGGTCTCGGACCGCACCCCCTTCCGGAAGGGGCCGCGGTCTCGGACCGCACCCCCTTCCGGAAGGCTGTGGACCGGGACGTTCCCGGCCCGCCGCGGAGGTTCGAGGCGTAGCGTTCCCGGCATGAGCATTGACTGGAAGCGCTGGACGCCCGTCGCCGTCGTCCCCGCGGTCGTCGTCGCCGCGGCCGTCGCCCTCCCCCTCTCGGCGAGCGCCGCGGGAGACCTCCCCGAGAAGTCCGCCGCCGACCTCCTCGCCTTCGTCGCCGAGAGCGACACCACGGCGTTCTCCGGCGAGATCCGGCAGACCTCGGACCTCGGCCTGCCCGACCTCTCGGCGCTCGGCGGCTCGGCCGGCTCGGCGTCCGCCGACCCCGCCGACTCCCTCGTCGAGCTCGCCACGGGCTCGCACCAGGCGCGCGTGTACGTCGACGCCGAGAAGGGCGCGCGCCTCCAGGTGCTCGACCGGCTGGCCGAGCGCGACGTCGTCGCCTCGACGACCGACGGAGTCTGGATCTACGACTCGAGCGCGAACACCGCCACCCACCTCGTGCCTCCCGCGGGCGGAGCCCCCGAGGCCTCGCCGGGCGATCAGGTCGTCACGCCGTCGTCCGCCGCCGAGCAGCTGCTCGCCGCGATCGACCCGACGACCACGGTCGCGGTCGGCTCGGACGTCAGCGTCGCCGGGCGCGACGCGTACGAGCTCGTGCTCACGCCCCGCGACGGCGGCACCCTCGTGGGCTCCGTGACCGTCTCGGTCGACGGCGAGACGGGCCTCCCGCTCGGGGTAGCCGTGACCGCCCGCGGGGGCACCGCGCCCGCGTTCAGCGTCGCGTACACGAGCATCGACTTCTCGACGCCCGACGCGTCCCTCTTCTCCTTCACGCCCCCGGCCGGCGCCGAGGTGACGGAGCAGGCCGCTCCGGTCGACGACGCGGCGGACTCCTCCGACGCGCCCGCCGCGGGCACGGCCGAGCACTCCGACGTCGTCACCACGGGCTCCGGCTGGACGAGCGTCGTCGAGCTGCCCGCCGGTGACGCCGACGCGCTCTCCTCGCTCGACGCTGTCACCACGCCGGTCGACGGCGGCCGCATCCTCTCCTCCGCCCTGCTGACCGTCCTCGTCACCGACGACGGACGCGTCCTCGCCGGAGCGGTCCCGGCCGAGACGCTCCGCGACGCGGCCTCCGCTCGGTGACGGCGGGCGAGCTCGCAGTCGAGACGCGGGGCCTCACCAAACGCTTCGGGCGCCAGGAGGCGGTCTCCGGTCTCGACCTCGCCGTTCCCCGCGGCGCCGTCTTCGGCTTCCTCGGCCCGAACGGCTCGGGCAAGACCACGACGATCCGGATGCTGCTCGCCCTCGCCGCGCCGACCGCGGGCAGCATCACCGTCCTCGGGCAGGCCATGCCCCGGCGCGCGGCCGAGGTCCTGCCCCGGGTGGGGGCGCTGGTCGAGGGGCCGGGCTTCTACCCGTTCCTCTCCGGAGCGGCCAACCTCCGGCGCTTCGACGCCGCGGAGGCGGGCACCTCGTCCCGCACCCGCGACACCCGTGCGAAGGAGGCCCTCGCCCGCGTCGGTCTCTCGGCCGCGGCGCGCAAGAAGGTCGGCTCCTACTCCCTGGGCATGAAGCAGCGGCTCGGCATCGCGGTCGCCCTGCTCTCGCCGCGCGACCTGATCGTGCTGGACGAGCCCACGAACGGCCTCGATCCGCAGGGCACCCGCGAGGTCCGCGCTCTCGTGCGCGGACTGAACCAGGACGGCACGACCGTCCTCGTCTCCAGCCACCTCCTCGCCGAGATCGAGCAGCTCTGCACCCACGCCGCCGTCATGCGCACCGGGCGCCTCGTCGCCCAGGGCGGGCTGGACGAGCTGCGCGGGGACGCCGCCTCGGTCGAGCTGCTGACGCCCGACCGCGAGCGCGCGATCGTGGCCCTGCACACCCGGGGTCTGGAGCCGCGCACCGCGCCGGGCCCGCACCCCGCCGATCCGCCGCTGGTCGTCGCCGCTCTGCCGCCCGGGCTCGCGGCCGAGGCGCTGGTCGCCGACCTCGTGCGGGCCGACGTCCGCGTCCGCGGGTTCGCCGTCCGCCGCCCCTCGCTCGAGGAGCGCTTCGTCGAGCTGACCGGGGAGGGCTTCGATGTCGAGCGCTGACGCGACCGTCCGCCGCGCAGGGATCGGGTCCCTGCTCGCCTCCGAGCTCGCCCTGCTCTTCCGCCGGCGCCGCACCTGGGCGCTGCTCGCGGCCCTGGCCGCCATCCCGATCCTGCTCGCCGTCGCAGTGCGGCTCTCGGGCGGGGACGGAGGCGGGCCCTCTTTCGTGGGCGCGATCGCCGGCAACGGCCTCTTCACCGGCTTCGCGGCCATCACGGTCGCCGTCCCGCTGTTCCTCCCGCTCACGGTCGGGGTCGTTGCCGGCGACGCGACCGCGGGCGAGGCCTCGCTCGGGACGCTGCGCTACCTGCTGGTCAGCCCCGTCGGCCGCGTGCGGCTGCTCGCGGTGAAGTTCGCCGCCTCCCTCGCCTTCTGCCTCGCCGCAGCACTCACCGTCATGGTGGTCGGGATCCTGATCGGCCTGGCACTCTTCCCGGCGGGACCGGTGACGCTGCTCTCCGGCAGCACCGTCCCGCTCGGCGACGCGATCGGCCGCGCCCTGGCGATCGCCGTGTACGCGGCGCTCTCGCTGGTCGGGCTCTCGGCGATCGGCCTCTTCATCTCGACGCTGACCGATGTGCCGGTCGGCGCCATGGCGGCCACCGTCGTCGTCTCCATCGCGGCGCAGATCGTCGGCTCGCTCTCGCAGCTGGACGCCCTCCACCCGTTCCTGCTGACCGACCGGTGGTTCGACTTCGCCGACCTCCTGCGCGACCCGATCGCGTGGAGCTCCTTCGGCGAGAACGCGCTGCTCCAGCTCGCCTACGTCGCCGTGTTCGGGTCGCTCGCGATCGGCCGCTTCACCACCCGCGACATCCTCTCCTGATCCTGGGACGACGGAGGCCGCCCTCCCGCACTGCGGTGGGGGCGGCCTCCGATGTCGACGGGGTCAGCCCTGGGGAGCGATCCCGAAGCTGATGGAGCCGCCCTCGTCCACCTGCGCGTCGAGGACCTTGTCGCCGAGAGCGACGGAGGCGGCGACGTCGAGGAACACGCGCGCTCCGTCCTGCTCCACGACGGCGTCCGTCGTCTCGGGGGCCGCGGCGACCGCGACAGCGAAGTTGCGGGCGTCGAGATCGGTGCCGCTGATGCGCAGGCCTCCCTCGACGGGGGTCTCGGTCTGCCCGGTGATGGTCTTGACGACGGTGCTGGCGTTGTCGGTGAGCGTGAGCATCGGGTCGTTCCTTCCGTCCGTGGTCGATGAGGGGGCCACGTTGCCGGGATCCGGCGGCACCCTCAAGGCGACGGAGCGGATATGGAGGGGATGCACACCTGGACGGTCCGGGGAGTCACGGCGCTCGCCGGAGCCTCGCCGGGCCGGGGGCGCCGCATCGCCTGCCACACTGGCCGGATGCATCCCGCCGACTCCTGCCCCTGCGGAAGCCGCCGCCACTACGCCGACTGCTGCCGCCCCGCCCACCTCGGCGAGGAGCCCTCGCCGACGGCGGAGCGCCTGATGCGCAGCCGCTACAGCGCGAACGTCCTCGGCAGCGCCCCCTACCTGCTCGCGAGCTGGCACCCCTCGACCCGGCCGCGCCGCATCGACCTCGATCCCGACGTCCAGTGGCGCCGGCTCCAGATCGTCGACATCTCGTTCGGCGGGGAGGGCGACGAGGAGGGCCTGGTCGAGTTCCGCGCCTCCTACCGCTCGCCCGCCGGCCCCGGCCTCGTACACGAGCGCAGCCGCTTCCTGCGCGAGGACGGGCGCTGGCTCTACGTCGACGGCGAGATGCTCGGCGACGAGGCCTGATCCGTCCGGGCCGTCCTACTCTGGAGGCATGGCCAAGGACTTCCGCCGGGCGGACGACGCGTCGCGCTACGAGCTCCACCTCGACGGCGCCCTGGTGGGCGTCCTCGACTACCGCGAGGCGCCCGGCAGCGTCTCCCTCGTCCGCTCCTTCACGACCCCGCCCTTCCGCGGCCGCGGGCTCGCAGGGGAGCTCGTCTCCTTCGCCGTCGACGACATCGAGGCCGCCGGCGGGCGGAGCGTCGTGCCGATGTGCTGGTACGTCGGGCAGTGGTTCGAGCAGCACCCCGAGAAGGCGCACCTCCTCGCTCCCTCCTGAGCCGCTCGCTCACTCGCGGACCGCGGGCTCCACTCCGGCCAGGTCCGGGCCGAGGCCGATGTCGACCAGGCGCAGACGGCCCGCGTAGGAGTCGCCCGGAGGCAGCAGCAGACCGGCCTTGATCGCGCCGAAGGCGACCGTCACATCGGCGCGCAGCACGGTGGGATCGGGGACCGACCCGTCGTCGGGATGGATTCCGCTAGGCAGGTCGACCGCGACGACCACCGGGCGCTCGGCCCGCCGCTCCAGCGCGTCGAGCACCGCCTCAACGACGACGCGCGGCCGCCCCCGCAGCGCGGGCTCCGTCGCTCCGATGCCGAGGATCCCGTCGACCAGGACATCCGCCCGCGCCACCGCCGCGGCGAGGCCGGGCGCGTCGTCGGCCGGCACCTGCCCGCAGCCCTCGTCGAGCGCCACGGCGAGGCCCCGGCGGTGCACCCGCTCGGCCGTGAGGACGAGGACGACGTCGGTTCCGGAGGAGGAGAGCTCGGCGGCCGCGTAGAGCGCGTCACCGCCGTTGTCGCCCGGACCGACCAGGACGAGCACCGAGCCCGGACGGGAGCGGTCGGAGCGCCCGGCGAGCACGAGGCGAAGCTCGCGGGCGAGGCCGTCGGCGGCGCGCTGCATCAGCGGCTCCCGCCGGGCCAGGTGCGGAGCCTCGGCGGCCCGCACCTGCGCGGACGTGTATCCCTCGACCATGCGCTCCACTGTGCGCGCGGCGCTGCGGGCGTGCAACCCCGTCAGCTCTCCTGGACCGCCCGGTCCGACTCCTCGACGATCGCCCGCATCGCGGCCTCCGCAGCGTCCGCGTCGCCCGAGGCGACGGCGGCGGCCACCGCCCGGTGCAGCCGCACCGCGGTGGAGTCGGCCTCGCGCGGCATGAGCGCGTTGCGGGTGCGGCCGGCGAGGACCTCGGCGACCAGATCGCCCAGCTGCGCGAGCATCAGGTTGCCGGACGCGGCCAGGAGGGAGCGGTGGAAGGCGGTGTCGGCGGCGAGGTAGGCGGACTGGTCGGCTGCACGGGAGTGGGTGGAGAGGGCGTCGCCCGCCTCCGTGAGCGCCCGCCGCTGCTCCTCGGTCGCGTTCGCCGCGGCGAGCCGGGCGGCGAGCGGCTCCACCCCGAGTCGGAGCTCGCTGAGCTGGTGCAGCTGGCGCCGCCGGTCCGGGCCGTCCAGTCCCCACGCGACGACCCGCGTGTCCAGGGCGTTCCAGCACTCCGGAGGCTGGACCCGCGTCCCCGCGCGGCGGCGGGACGTCACGAGCCCGAGCGTCTCGAGGACGCGCACCGCCTCCCGCATCACCGAGCGGGAGACCCCGCGCCGTTCCGCACGCTCGTCGGCGCTGAAGGTGGTGCCCGGCGCGAGCTCGCCGCGCACGATCTGCGAGCCGAGCTCGTCCAGCACCGAGTGGTGCAGCGAGGGCGTCGGCGCGGGCATGCGGTCATCCTGCCATCGCCGGAGTCGCGTCCCGGCCGATCTTCGGGCATGATCGGGACACACGCAGGTTATGTCGGACAAAAGCCGGCCGCTGGCCGTCGGCTCGACCAAGGACGCTCATGACACCGACCCTCCTCCCCGCCCTCCGCGCCGCCGCCGGGGACGCCCCCGCCACCACCGCCGGGCAGGGGCAGCTGATCCTCGCCGCCGTCGTCGGCATCGCCGTGATCGTCGTGCTGATCACCTGGCTGAAGCTGCACCCCTTCGTCTCCCTGCTGATCGGAGCGCTGACGACGGGCCTGATCGCGGGGCTGGCGGCGGCGGACGCGGTCGCCAGCTTCGCGCTGGGGTTCGGCAACACCATGGGCGGCGTCGGCATCCTCATCGGCCTCGGCGCGATGTACGGCAAGCTCCTCGCCGACTCGGGCGGCGCGGACCGCATCGTGGACACCCTCATCGCCCGCTCGAGCACTCGCGCGCTGCCCTGGATGATGGGCTTCGTCGGCGCGCTGATCGGGCTGCCGATGTTCTTCGAGGTCGGGCTCGTGCTGCTGATCCCGGTCGTGATCCTGGTCGCCCGCCGGAGCGGTCTGCCGCTGATGAAGGTGGCGATCCCGACGCTCGCCGGCCTCTCGGTGATGCACGGCCTCGTCCCGCCCCACCCCGGACCGCTGGTCGCGATCGACGCACTCGGCGCGAACCTCGGCGTGACCCTCGCGTTCGGCGTCCTGGTCGCGATCCCCACCGTCGTCGTCGCCGGCCCGCTCTTCGGCCGGGTCGCCGCCCGCTGGGCGCCGGTGGAGACGCCGCCGCTCTTCGGCGAGGGCGCGGGCGAGACGCGCGAGCACCGCCCGGGCTTCGCCGCCGCCGTCGCGAGCATCCTGCTGCCGGTCGTGCTGATGCTGGGCAAGGCGATCGCCGACATCGCGGCCCCGGGCTCCACGGACGCCTGGAAGGGCGCCCTCGACTTCCTCGGCACGCCGACCATCGCGCTGGGGATCGCGCTCCTGGCCGGTCTGGTCCTGCTCGGCCGCGGCGGCCGGATGAACCGCACCGAGCTGCAGGCCTCGCTCTCGAGCTCGCTGCCGCCGATCGCGGGCATCCTGCTCATCGTCGGCGCGGGCGGCGGTTTCAAGCAGGTCCTCGTCGACACCGGGATCGGCGGGGTGGTCGCCCAGCTCGCGGAAGGGAGCGGCGCCTCGGCGCTGCTGCTCGCCTGGCTCGTGGCCGTCGTGATCCGCGTCGCCACCGGCTCCGCGACCGTCGCCACCGTGACCGCCGCAGGGATCCTCCAGCCGCTGACCGAGACCATGGACGGGCCGATGGTCGCCCTCATGGTGCTCGCGATCGGCGCCGGCTCGGTGTTCCTGTCGCACGTCAACGACGCCGGGTTCTGGCTGGTGAAGGAGTACCTCGGGCTCAGCATCGGCCAGACGCTCAAGACCTGGACCGTGATGGAGTGCCTGGTCTCGGTGACCGGGCTCGCCGGGGTCCTCCTGATCGGTCTCTTCGTAGGAGGTATCTGATGACCGCTCTTCCCACCGTCCCCGTCCGCGCCGTCGTCGTCATGGGCGTCTCCGGCAGCGGCAAGTCGACCGTCGCGTCGCTCCTGGCGCGCCGACTGGGCTGGGAGTTCCTCGAGGGGGACGACCTGCACCCGCAGGCGAATGTCGACAAGATGCACGCCGGCATCCCGCTGACCGACGAGGACCGGGCGCCCTGGCTGGCCGAGATCGCCCGCGTGGTGGACCAGCGGATCGCCGCGGGCGGCTCGGTCGTCGTGACCTGCTCTGCTCTGCGCCGCCGCTACCGCGACGTCCTGCGCCGCGACGACCTCGTCTTCGCGCACCTCGCGGGATCGAGGGACCGTATCGCCGGGCGGCTAGCCTCGCGGGTCGGCCACTTCATGCCGACCACGCTGCTCGACTCGCAGTTCGAGGCGCTCGAGCCCCTCGGCGACGACGAGCTCCACGTCACGGTCGACGTGGGCGGCGCTCCGGAGGAGGAGATCGCCGAGATCCTCGGGGGGCTCGGCCTCGCGCCCGCGGGCGCCTAGAGCAGCAGCGACTCCACCGGCACGGCCGGGAGGTCGAAGGCCGCGGCGACGGCGGTGTTCGTCACCCGACCGTCGTGGGTGCTCAGGCCGCGGGCGAGCGCCGGGTCGGCGGCCAGGGCGGCCCGCCACCCGCGGTCGGCCAGCGCGAGCGCGTAGGGGAGCGTCGCGTTGGTGAGCGCGCGGGTCGAGGTCTCGGGGACGGCGCCGGGCATGTTCGCGACGCAGTAGTAGACGCTCCGGTGCACGGGGAACACCGGGTCGTCGTGCGTGGTCGGACGCGAGCCCTCGAAGCAGCCGCCCTGGTCGATCGCGATGTCGACCAGCACCGAGCCTGGCTTCATCGTGGCGACCATCTCGTCGGTCACCAGCTTGGGCGCCTTGGCGCCCGGGATGAGGACGGATCCGATCACGAGGTCGGCGTCGGCCAGCTGCGCGGCGATCTCGTAGGCCGAGGAGGCACGGGTCTGGATCGCGCCCTGGAAGCGGTTCTCGAGCTGCGCGAGGCGGGGGAGCGAGAGGTCGACGATCGTGACGTCGGCCCCCATGCCGAGGGCGTTCGCCGCGGCGTGCTCGCCGGCCGTGCCGCCGCCGATCACGACGACCTTCGCCTTCGGAGTGCCGGGGACCCCGCCGAGTAGCGTGCCCCGTCCGCCGACGGCACTCATGAGGTGGTAGGCGCCGACCGTGATCGACAGGCGCCCGGCGACCTCGCTCATCGGCGAGAGCAGCGGCAGCCGCCGGTCGTCCAGCTGGACCGTCTCGTAGGCGATGGAGGTCGTCCCCGCCGCGAGCAGCGCATCGGTGCACGGGCGGGAGGCGGCGAGGTGGAGGTAGGTGAAGAGCACCTGGTCGCGGCGCATCCGCGGGTACTCGGCCTCGATCGGCTCCTTGACCTTGAGGACCAGCTCGGACTCGCCCCAGACCTCGTCGGGCCCGTCGACGACGAGGGCGCCGGCGCGGCGGAAGTCGTCGTCCGACACGCGCGAGCCCAGGCCCGCGCCGGCCTCGACGAGGACCTCGTGGCCGCGGCGCACCAGCTCGTGGACGCCGGCCGGAGTGGCGGCGACCCGGTTCTCGTTGTTCTTGATCTCGGTGGGGATCCCGACGCGCACGGCGGCTCCTTCGCTGCGGCCCGCGGGGCGGGCGGTGGGCGCCGATCCTGCACCGGCTCTGCCCCCATCGTGCGAAGATCGTGCCCGGGGCGGAGGAATTCCGCATAATCGGTCGGAAGTCACCGCACGGGCCGAAGGTTCGTCGGCGGAGTGGGGGAGCGGGCGCATGCCACCGAAGGATCTGCACGACCTCGACGACCTGGATCCGGTCGACCGGACCCTGGTGCGCCTCCTCCGCGCAGACGCGCGGACGCCCAACAGCCGGCTCGCCGAGCGCGCCGGCATCGCCCCGTCGACCTGCGTCGCACGCGTCCGGGGCCTCGTCGAGCGCGGCGTCATCACCGGCTTCACCGCCGAGCTCGACCCGGCGGCGCTCGGCCTGACCCTGCAGGCGCTGATCAGCGTCAGCATCCGCGTCGGCCAGCGCCAGGCGATCACGCGCTTCGCGGAGGAGATCCGCGCGCTGCCCGAGGTGGTGCAGGTGTTCTTCCTCGGCGGCTCGGAGGACTTCATCATCCACGTCGCGGTCCGCGACTCCAGCGACGTGCGGGACTTCGTGGTCTCGAACCTCTCGGCGAACCCGGCGGTGGCCTCGACGCGCACGAGCCTGGTGTTCGACCACCACCGCAAGGGCCCGGCGGTCCCCGAGTAGCGCGAGGAGGCGCGGCCCGAGCGGCCGCTCGGCCCGCGCCCGTCCCTCGGGGCTAGTGCGCCCCGGGGTTCACGTCGCCGCCCCCGCGCTGCATGAGTCCGGGGATGCGCTTGGCGAGCCCCGGGATCGCCTCGTCCGAGATCGAGATCCGCGTGTCGCGCAGGCGCTGGCGCAGCAGGGTCTCGACGTCCTCCTCCGGTCGCAGCTCGGCGTCGCCGGCGACCTGCAGCAGCACGCCGCGCAGCTTCTCGTCGAGCTGCGCGTCGTCGCTGCCGTGCTGGATCGGGTGGTCCTGGGATGCGTTTGTCATGCCTCCATGCTGGCACCGGCGACCCCGTGCCGAGAGGACTTGCGCCGCGGCAGGATGGTCGCATGCCGTTCACCCGCGCCGAGCTCGCAGCGTTCCAGGACCGCACCGTCGAGGACCTGCTGGGCGACGACGTCCGGCTCCTCTTCGTCGGCATCAACCCGGGACTGTGGACCGCCGCCACCGGCGCGCACTTCGCCCACCCCGGCAACCGCTTCTACCCGGCGCTCGTCGCGGCCGGGATCCTCGAGCGCGCGCCGCGCGTGTCCGAGGGGATGAGCGCCGCGGACCGCGCGGAGCTCGTCTCCCGCGGCGTCGGCATCACCAATCTCGCCTCCCGGGCGACCGCCCGCGCCGACGAGCTGACCGCGGAGGAGCTGCGCGAGGGCGCTCAGCGGCTGGTCGCCACCGTGGAGCGGGTGCGGCCCCGGGCCGTCGCGGTCGTCGGCATCACCGCCTACCGGATCGCGTTCGGACGCCGCAGGGCGGTGCAGGGCAGGCAGGAGGAGGACGTGGCGGGCGCGCCGCTCTGGGTGCTGCCGAACCCGAGCGGCCTGAACGCGCACGACACCGTCGCCTCGCTCGGGCGCGCCTACCGCGAGCCGGCGCTCGAGGCGGGGATCGTCTCTTCCGACGCGCTCCTGCCCGGGGACGTCGGACCCCGCCCGCAGGAATAGCCGTCGACCCCCGGAGGTTGCAGAAGTCCATGAGTATGCATGAAGTCAAGTTCGGCGTCGACACGTTCGGCGACGTCACCGCCGGCCCCGACGGCGCCCCGCTGCCGCACGGCCAGGTCCTCCGCGACGTGGTCGAGGAGGGAGTCCTGGCCGACCGGGTCGGCATCGACTTCTTCGGGATCGGCGAGCACCACCGCGCCGACTTCGCCGTGAGCGCACCGGATGTCGTGCTCGCCGCCATCGCGGCCCGCACCGAGCGCATCCACCTCGGCTCCGCCGTGACGGTCCTCTCCTCGGACGACCCGGTGCGCGTCTACCAGCGCTTCGCCACCCTCGACGGACTCTCCGGCGGCCGGGCCGAGGTCATCCTCGGCCGCGGCTCCTTCACCGAGTCCTTCCCGCTCTTCGGCTACGACCTCGCGCAGTACGAGGTCCTCTTCGAGGAGAAGCTCGACCTCTTCCACGCCCTGATCCAGGGCGGCCCGGTCACCTGGCAGGGCACGACCCGCCCCGCGCTCACCGAGCAGAGCGTCTACCCGACCCTCGACAACGGCACCCTCCGCACCTGGATCGGCGTCGGCGGCAGCCCCGAGTCGGTCGTCCGCGCCGCCCGGTACGGCTTCCCGCTCGTCCTGGCGATCATCGGCGGCTCGCCGGCCCGCTTCCGCCCCTACGTCGACCTCTTCGGCCGCGCGCTCGACCAGCTCGAGCAGCCCCGCCTCCCGGTCGCCGTGCACTCGCCCGGCTTCGTCGCCGACACCGACGAGGAGGCGCGCGAGCTGTACTTCCCGCACCACAAGGCGATGATGGACGCCATCGGCCGCGAGCGCGGCTGGTCCCCGATGACCCGCGAGCGCTTCGAGGAGGAGGCCGGCCCCGACGGCGCCATCCACCTCGGCTCGCCCGAGACGGTCGCCCGGAAGATCGCGCGAACGGTCGAGGCCCTGGGCATCGACCGCTTCGACCTCAAGTACAGCGCCGGGACGTTGCCGCACCCG
Organism: Rathayibacter sp. AY1D9; assembly: GCF_002932395.1. Taxonomy (NCBI): domain Bacteria; kingdom Bacillati; phylum Actinomycetota; class Actinomycetes; order Micrococcales; family Microbacteriaceae; genus Rathayibacter; species Rathayibacter sp. AY1D9. Next base: position 277 of record NZ_PSVQ01000018.1, on the reverse strand, counting down.
GCGATCATGCGCAACATCGAGCTCTACGGCACGCAGGTCATCCCGCGGGTGCGCGAGCTGCTCGCGCACTGACCCCCGCCGGGCGCCCGTTCCCCCGCTGGGCGCTCGGCGCGTTCCGAGCCGACGCGGTGCGCGCTCCCACCGGGCGCCCGGCCCGCGTCGATACACTCGGAACCCCCCGCCCTCGAACCTCGTGCTGCTGACGGGCGGGGAGCTCGTGACTCCTCCGCCGAGCCTCGGGCTGCTGCCCGGCACCACGCAGGCCGACCTGTTCGCG
>NZ_PSVQ01000017.1:0-64734 GCF_002932395.1 Rathayibacter sp. AY1D9 | reverse complement strand
CTCCCGGCCGTTGGGGAAGAACCCGCTCGACATCCGCTCGAGCTGGATGCGCAGGAGCATCACGACGTCGGGGAGCCCGGTGTCGATCGCCTCGTCCAGATCGAAGCGGATGGTCGCGGGCCAGTCCCTCGTGTCGACCGGCACGAGGGTCGGCGGTGCGACCAGGGTCACCTCGGCGCCCAGCGCCGTCAACAGCCAGACGTTCGAGCGCGCCACCCGCGAGTGCAGGACGTCGCCCACGATCGTGACCGCGACGCCGTCGAGGCTCTTGCCGCGGGACGCGGAGGCGCCGTGCAGGCGCCGGCGGATGGTGAACGCGTCCAGGAGCGCCTGGGTCGGGTGCTCGTGGGTCCCGTCACCGGCGTTGAGGATCGACGCGTCGATCCAGCCGCTCGCCGCCAGAACCGCGGGGGCTCCGGAGGCGCTGTGCCGGATGACCACGCCGTCGGCGCCCATCGCGGCGAGCGTCTGCGCGGTGTCCTTCAGGCTCTCGCCCTTGGAGACGCTGGAGCCCTTCGCGCTGAAGTTGATGACGTCGGCCGAGAGCCGCTTCGCCGCCGCCTCGAACGAGATCCGCGTGCGGGTGGAGTCCTCGAAGAAGAGATTGACCACGGTCTTCCCGCGCAGGGTCGGCAGCTTCTTGACCTCGCGGTTCTGCACGTCCGCCATGTCCTCGGCGATGTCGAGGAGTGCGATCGCGCTCGCGCGGTCGAGGTCCCGGGTCGAGAGCAGGTGCTTCACGGAGCCGTCTCCTCGCCGGTGGCCTGCGACTCGATCGCGACCAGGTCCTCACCGTCCGTCTCGACGAGCCGGACGTTGATCCGCTCGCTCAGGCTGCTCGGCAGGTTCTTGCCGACGAAGTCCGCCCGGATCGGGAGCTCGCGGTGTCCGCGGTCGACCAGCGCGGCCAGCCGCACGGCTCGCGGACGGCCGATGTCGCTGAGGGCGTCCAGGGCGGCGCGGATGGTGCGGCCCGAGAAGAGGACGTCGTCGACGAGGACCACGGTCCGGCCGTCGATGCTCGCGGGGACGGCGGTGCGCGCGGGGGTGCGGACCGGGTGCCGGGAGAGGTCGTCGCGGTACATGGTCACGTCGAGGGAGCCGGCGAAGACGGGGGGACCGTCCGGCTCGATCCGCGCGATCGTGTCGGCGATGCGCCTCGCGAGGGCGACGCCGCGCGTCGGGATGCCGAGGACGACCAGCGACTCGGGGCCGCGGTTCGACTCGAGGATCTCGTGGGCGATGCGCGTGAGCGCTCGCGTGATGTCAGCGCCGTTGAGCACGATTCGTGCCGTCACACCGACCTCCTTCCCCGCCTCACAGGACGGCTGTTAAAGGAAAAGCCGTGTCGAGTATAGGGGCCGTCGCGCGGCCCGCCGGACGGGCAGCCCGGTAACGACTTCGGCCCGCCCGATCACGGGGATCCGGCGGGCCGAGCAGGTCTCCGGGGCGGGTCAGGCCGTCGTGCGGGACTCCGCGACGGAGGCGAGGAGCCCGTTGATGAAGCCCGCCGAGTCGTCGGTCGACAGCGACGTGGCGGCCTCGACGGCCTCCGAGATGGCGACGCCGTCGGGCACCGCGTCGTTGTGCAGGATCTCCCACACCCCGATCCGGAGGATCGCGCGGTCGACCAGCGGCATGCGCGAGAGGGTCCAGCCCTGGGCGAGCCGGGCGATCAGCTCGTCGATCTCGTCGGCGTGGTCGATGACCCCGTCGACGATCTCACGGGCGTAGAGCCACGAGGCCTCACGGGCCGGCTCGTTCGCCGCCCGCTCGGCCTCGGCGCGCAGCGACTGGGCGAAGCTGATCTGCCGGACGTCGGCGTTGTAGAGGATGTCGAGGGCGCGCTTGCGCGCCTTCGTGCGAGCACTCACGGGAGGCCCGGCTCAGCTGACGCGGCCGAGGTAGTCGCCCGTGCGGGTGTCGACCTTGACCTTCGTGCCCTGCTCGAGGAAGAGCGGGACCTGGATCTGGTAGCCGGTCTCGACCGTCGCGGGCTTGGTACCGCCGGTCGAGCGGTCGCCCTGGAGGCCCGGCTCCGTGTACGTGATCTCGAGGACGACCGAGGCGGGGAGGTCGATGTAGAGCGGGTCGCCGTCGTGCAGGGCGAGGGTCACGTTCTGGTTCTCGAGCATGAAGTTCGCCGCGTCGCCGACGACCGCCTCGGGGACGGTGATCTGGTCGTAGTCGCTGGTGTCCATGAACACGAAGTCCGCGCCGTCGCGGTAGAGGTACTGGAAGTCGCGGCGGTCGACGTTGGCCGTGTCGATCTTGGCGCCCGCGTTGAAGGTCTTGTCGACGACCTTGCCCGTGAGGACGTTCTTCATCTTGGTGCGGACGAAGGCGCCGCCCTTGCCCGGCTTGACGTGCTGGAAGTCGATGACGTTCCAGAGCTGGCCGTCGATGCTGAGGACGGTGCCGTTCTTGATGTCGGTGGTAGAGGCCATGCGAAGGGGGATCCGTTTCGGTGGAAGTCTGCGCCGGCGAGCCCGGTACGCGGGCGCGGCGATATCGGCCGGTCCGGCTGACCCGTCGAGTGTAGTCGACGCGGCCCCGTCGGCAGAGGAGTCTGGACGCCGCATGCGAATCGCCCCAACGGCGCCGCCCGGGCTCAGCCGAGTCGGACCTACGATCCGATCTCCTGGTACGCCGCGAACAGCAGCGACGTCTCCGGCCCCTGCAGGATGCTCGGGCGGGCGATGTCGTCGAGGACCACGAAGCGGAGCATGCCCGCACGGGTCTTCTTGTCGCGCTGCATCGCGGCGAGGAGCGTCTCCCACCGTCCGAGCGGGTAGCTCGTCGGCAGGGTCAGCGACTCGAGGACCCGGCGCTGGCGGTCCACGACCGCGTCGCTGAGCGATCCGGTCAGGCGCGAGAGCTCGGCCGCGAACATCATCCCGACGGAGACGGCCGCGCCGTGGCGCCACTGGTAGCGCTCGGCGTGCTCGACCGCGTGCCCGAGGGTGTGCCCGTAGTTCAGGATCTCGCGCAGGCCCTTCTCGGTGAAGTCCTCGCCGACGACCCGCGCCTTGATCCCGATCGACAGTTCGACCAGGCTGCGGAACTCCTCCGACGTCGGGTCCGTGGCCAGGTCGATGTCGGACTCGATGATGTCGAGGATGCGCGGCTCGGCGATCATCCCGTACTTCACGATCTCGCCGAAGCCGGCCAGGATCTCGTTGCGCGGGAGGCTGGTCAGCACGTCGAGGTCGGCGACGACCGCCCGCGGCGCGTGGAAGGCGCCGACGAGGTTCTTGCCCTCGGCCGTGTTGATGCCGGTCTTCCCCCCGACGGCCGCGTCGACCATCCCGAGCACGGTGGTCGGCACCTGCACCAGGTCGACCCCGCGGAGCCAGGTGGCGGCGACGAAGCCGGCCAGGTCGGTGATCGCGCCGCCGCCGAAGCCGACGACCACATCCGTGCGGGTGAAGTCCGACTGCCCCATCACCTGCCAGCAGAAGGCCGCCACCTCCACGCGCTTCGCGGCCTCGGCGTCCGGGACCTCGGCGAGCAGCACCTCGTAGCGCTCGAGCAGGCTCTCGCGGATCTCGGCGGCGAGGACCGCGAGGGTCGGCGGGTGCACGATGAGCACCTTCGCGGCCCGGGGGCCGATCGCGTCGGCGAGGCCGTCGAGGAGTCCGCGCCCGACGTGGATGTCGTAGCCGTTCTCTCCGGCGACGGGGATGGCGGTGGTGCCGTCGTTCATGACTGTCTTCCGCTCGGGCGGCTCGTGGCCGCCGGGTCCGATGGTGCAGGGGTGGCGGAGGGGCGCTGCGCGCGCACCCACTCCGCGATCTCGGCGGCGATCAGGGTGATCGGCCGCCGGGAGGTGTCGACCACGGTGTCCGCGAGGGACTCGTAGACCGGGCGCCGCTCGTCGAAGATGCGGACCCAGTCGCCGACCCCGCCGCGCACCAGCGGGCGGGAGCCGGAGCCGAGCCGGTCGCGGACGGCCTCGGCCGTGGTGGTGAGGAGCACGACGGGCACGTCCGCGAGGTCGGCGCGCGTCGCGGGATCGAGCACCGCTCCCCCGCCGAGGCTCAGCACCACGTCGCGACGGACGGCGCGCTCGACGACACGGCGCTCCTCCCGGCGGAAGGCCGGCTCGCCGTGGGCGTCGAAGTAGGGGGCGATCGGGCCGTGGGTGCGCACGAACTCCGCGTCGGAGTCGACGAACCCGGCGCTCAGCGCCTTCGCGACCCGCTTGCCGATCGTCGTCTTGCCGGCGCCCATCGGGCCGATCAGGACGAGGCGGGCGCGGGCCGCGCCGGTATCGTGACCCGCCATCAGCGGGCCGCCGAGGACGCGGCCATCAGGCGAGCCCGAGACCCGGGTCGCTCGCGGCGGCCGTGCGGAGCTCGTCGGGGATGGCGGCGAGGTAGCCCTGCAGGTTGCGGCGGGTCTCGGTGACGCTGTCGCCGCCGAACTTCTCGAGCACGGCGTTCGCGAGCACCAGGGCGACCATCGCCTCCGCGACGACACCGGACGCCGGCACCGCGCAGACGTCGGAGCGCTGGTGGTGAGCGCCGGCTGCCTCGCCGGTGGCGACGTCGACGGTGCGCAGCGCGTGCGGCACGGTCGCGATCGGCTTCATGCCGGCGCGGACCCGCAGCACGGTCCCCGTGCTCATCCCGCCCTCGGTGCCGCCGGCCCGGTCGCTGGACCGGGAGATGCCGGCGGCGGACTGGAAGAGCTCGTCGTGCGCCTCCGAGCCGCGGCGGGTGGTGGTGAGGAAGCCGTCGCCGACCTCGACGCCCTTGATCGCCTGGATCCCCATCAGGGCCGCCGCGAGCTGGGAGTCGAGACGACGGTCCCAGTGCACGTAGGACCCGAGTCCGGGCGGGAGACCGTACGCGAGGACCTCGACCACGCCGCCGAGAGTGTCGCCGTCGTCGTGGGCGCGGTCCACCTCGGCGACCATGAGGGCGCTGGTCGCGGCGTCGTGGCAGCGCAGCGGATCCGCGTCCAGGGCGGCGACGTCGGCCGGGCCGGGCAGCGGCGAGCCCTCGGGCACGCGGACCGGCCCGATGGCGAGGGTGTGGCTGACGAGCGAGACGCCGAGCTCGCCGAGGAAGCGGCGGGCGACGGCGCCGAGGGCGACGCGGGCCGCGGTCTCGCGGGCGGAGGCGCGCTCGAGCACGTTGCGGGACTCGGGGAAGCCGTACTTCTGCATCCCGACGAGGTCGGCGTGGCCCGGGCGGGGCCGTGTGAGCGCGGCGCCGCGGCCCTTGGGCAGGCTCTCGGGGTCACGGGGCTCCGCCGACATGACGTCGACCCAGCGCGGCCACTCCGTGTTGCCGATGCGCAGGGCGATGGGGCTGCCCATCGTCGCTCCGTGCCGGACGCCGGAGGAGATCGTCAGCTCGTCCTGCTCGAAGTTCATCCGGGCTCCGCGGCCGTAGCCGAGCTTCCGGCGCGCCAGATCGGCGCGGATGTCGTCGAGGGAGACGGGGACGCCCGCCGGCAGTCCTTCGAGGACGGCGACGAGTTCGGGACCGTGGGATTCCCCGGCCGTGAGCCAACGGAGCATCCTCCGATTCTGGCACACGAGGTCAGTGCGCCGGACCCGCCGAGACGGCTCGGCGCATCGCCGCGAGCACCTCGTCCTCGCGATCGAGAGGCAGGACCGGGTCGCCGCCGACGAAGATCCGCACCTGCACGAGTGCCTGGTGGAGCAGCATCCCGAGCCCGGAGACGACCGGGGAGCCGCCCTGCTCCCAGCGCCGGGCGAGCGCGCTCGGCCACGGGGAGTACGCCACGTCGAACAGGGTTGAGCCCGCGACCGCCGCGTCGGGCACGTCGAGGCCGTCCGCCGCCCCGCCGGGGAGCGTCGAGATCACCAGTGGCGCTCCGGTGGACCAGTCGGCGAAGGAGCGGACCGAGAGCGGGACGCCGAGCGACTCCGCGAGCGGAGCGAGCTCGACGGCCCTCGACGCCGTCCGCAGGACGAGGTCGACCCGCGCCGCGCCGAGCTCGGCGGCGGCGGCCAGGGCGGAGGCGGCGGTCGCTCCCCCGCCGAGCACCTGGACGCGCTCCGCCGAGACGACGCCCGCCTCGGCGAGGGCGCGCACGATGCCCGCGACGTCGGTGTTGAACCCGCGGAGGCGGGGTGCCGGGCCGCAGCGGTCGACCAGCACGGTGTTGACCGCGCCGGTGACCCGGGCGACCGCGTCCTCCTCCGCCAGCAGCGGTCGCACCGCGTGCTTGAGCGGCATTGTCAGCGACAGTCCGTGCCAGGGCTCACCGGACACGACCTCGGAGAGGGTCGCCTCCGTCGTCTCGACGGCGCGGTAGCTCCAGTCGAGTCCGAGCACCCGGTAGGCGGCCGCGTGCAGCGCGGGCGACTTCGAGTGCGCGATCGGCGCGCCGAGGACCGCGAGGCGGTACCCGGCGGCCGTCACTGGTACTCCGGGTGGTCCCGCATCCAGGCCTGCCACTGGTCGACGGCCGCGTTGTGCTCGGCGTCGGTGGTGGAGTAGACCGTCTCGCCCGTCTCGAGGTTCACCGTGACGAAGTACATCCAGGTGCCGTCCGCGGGGTGCATGACCGCGTCGATCGCCACGTCGCCCGGGTTCGAGATCGGCGCGGGCGGCAGGCCGTCGCGCTGGTAGGTGTTGTAGACGTTGCCGGCGTCGTTCCGCTCGGCGTCCGTGGTCGAGACGCGGTCGGTCGCGCCGGTGCCGTACGCCACGGTCGCGTCCGACTGCAGGCGCCACCCCTGGTCGAGGCGGTTCTGGAACACGCGCGCGACCTTGGGGAAGTCCTCGGCGACGCGGGCCTCGCGCTGCACGAGGGACGCGAACACCACGACGCGGTAGCGGTCGTCCGCCGGCACGCCGGCCTGGTCGAGCGACTGGTACATCCGGTCGACCAGCGTCTTCAGGATGTCGTGCGCCGGCGTCGACGGGTCGATGTCGTAGGTCGCGGGGAACAGGAACCCCTCGAGGCTCGTCGCCCCGGCCGGGAGCCCGAACGAGCCCCAGTCGGCGGCGGCCGCCTCGAGGTCCGTCAGCGCGACCCCGGTGCCGTCCGCGATGAGCGGCAGCGCCTCCTTGAGCGCCGTCCCCTCGGGGATGACGAAGGTGTTCGCGAGGCGCGTCGACTCGGAGTCGAGCAGCGCCGACAGTGCGGCCTTGGCGCTCATCTCGGCCTTGAGCGAGTACGCGCCGGGCTGGAAGACGGGCTCCGGGCTCTGGGCGAGGAGCAGGTCGTAGAAGGGGTCGTACGACTTGATGACCCCGTCCGAGACGAGGTTGTTGGCGATGTCGCTGCCGCCGTCGCCCTGGTGGATCGTGAACAGCACCTCGCTCGAGCCGGTGCCGGTGAAGTCGGTCGGCTCGGGCTCGGCGAACAGGCCGCGCACGGGCTCGAGGAAGATCGTGACTGCGATGGCGACGAGCGCGGCGAAGACGCCGAAGGCCAGAAGCCCGCCGATGAGCCCGCGGCGGCTGCGGCGCTTCCTCGCGCCGCCCGTCGCGCGAGCCGCGCGGCGACGCTTCGGGCGCGCGTCCGGGTCGAACGCGGCCGCGTCGTCGCGGCCGCGGGGCTCGGGCACGTCGGGCCCGGTGAAGAGGCGGCCCAGCGGATCGTGCGCCTCAGTCGGCGCGGGCTGCTGCTCCGGAGTCGGGTCGGGCGGAGTCGGCTGCGCCTGCTCGGCGGCGCGGGCGTCGCGGCGGCTCGGGGGGACGTCGGTCACGGGGAGGTCCTTCGTTCGGTTCGAGCAGGACTCCGGCCGGGGTGCCGGCCGAGCGCTCGGAATCGATGGCGTGCTGCAGGATCACCACGGCGGCGACCTGGTCGATCACGGCTCGGGAGCCGCGGGTGGTGCGTCCGGAGCGGTGCAGGGCGCTCTGAGCGGTGACCGTCGACAGCCGCTCGTCGACGAGCCGCACCGGAGCGGTGGGCACCGCCTCGGCGAGCAGTCGAGCGAATCCGCGCGCGTCCTCCGTCGAGGCCGTCTCGGCCCCCGACAGCGACAACGGCAGTCCGACGATGATCGCCTGGGCATCGTACTCGGCGGCGAGGTGAGCGATCCGGGAGACGTCCGAGGATCCGCCGTCAGTGCCCGCCCGCGCGACCGTCTCGACGGGCACCGCGAGCAGGCCGTCGGCGTCGCAGCGGGCGACCCCGATGCGGGCACGGCCCACATCGATGCCGAGCCGGACGCCGAACCGGCTCATTCAGCTGGTCGCTTCCTGCACCACGGCCTCGAGCGCCGCGCCGATGGCGGAGACGTCGGAGCCGCCGCCCTGGGCGAGGTCGTCCTTGCCGCCTCCGCCGCCACCGAGGATCCCGGCGGCGCGCCTGGCGAGCGCACCCGCGCGGCGGCCCTGGTCGCGGGCGGCCTGGTTGGTGGCGACGATCACCGCGGGCTTGCCCGAGACGTCGGCGGCGAGCGCGACGACGGCCGGCTCCTGGCCGAGCCGCTCGCGGACGGAGGTCACGAGGGAGCGCAGCTCGTCGGTCGATCCGGCGGAGCCGATGCTCTCGGCGACGACGGTCGTGCCGCCCACGGTGCGGCGGGTCGCGGCGAGGGCGGGCACCCGGTCGGCGAGGGCCTTGGCCTCGAACGCGGCGATCCGCTTCTCAGCGGCCTTGAGGCTCGCGACGAGCTCGCCGATCCGCTCGGGGAGCTGCTCGCGCGGGGTCTTCAGCGAGGACGAGATCGTGCTGACGAGGGCGCGCTCGGCGGCGAGCTCCTGGAAGGCCTCGCGGCCCACGAGCGACTCGACGCGGCGGTTGGTCGATCCGACCGAGGACTCGCTGACCAGGCTGATCACGCCGACCTCGGACGACCGCCCGACGTGGGTGCCCGCGCAGAGCTCGCGCGACCAGGGCCCGCCGATGTCGACCACGCGGACGACGTCGCCGTACTTCTCGCCGAAGAGGGCCATCGCGCCGAGCGCCTTCGCCTCGTCGATCGGGAGCTCGCGCGTGACGACCTCGAGGTTGTCCCGGATCGCCGTGTTGGCGATCTCCTCGATCTCGCTGCGGGTCTCGAGCGAGAGGGCCTGGTTCCACGAGAAGTCCAGGCGCAGGTAGCCCGCCTTGTTGTAGGAGCCGGACTGGTGCGCCTGCGGACCGAGCACCTGGCGCAGCGCGGCGTGGATGAGGTGCGTGCCCGAGTGCGCCTGCGTGGCGCCCCGGCGCCAGTCGCGGTCGACGACGGAGGTGGCGGCGTCGCCCACTCCGACCTCGCCGCTGGCGACCTGGACCTTGTGGCTGATGAGCCCCTTGACGGGCTTCTGCACGTCGAGGACCTCGAGATCGAAGCCGGAGCCGACGATGCGGCCGGCGTCGGCCTCCTGGCCGCCCGACTCCGCGTAGAGGCTGGTCGCCTCGAGGATCACCTCGGCGATGTCGCCCGCGACCGCCTTCGTGACGGAGTGCCCGCCGACGATGAGGCCGAGGATGCGCGTCTCGGTGTCGAGCACGTCGTAGCCGGTGAACAGCGTCTCGCCGTGGGCGCGGAAGTCGGCGTAGACCGAGAGATCGGCCAGCGCCGACTTCTTCGACTTCGCGTCGGCCTTCGCACGCGTGCGCTGCGCGGTCATGAGGGAATCGAACGCCTCGCGGTCGACCGTCAGACCCGACTCCTCGGCGATCTCGAGGGTGAGGTCGATCGGGAACCCGAAGGTGTCGTGCAGGAGGAACGCGGTGTCGCCCGGCAGCGTCGGCGACTCGGCCTTCTTCGTCTTCAGGACCGCGAGGTCGAGGATCTCGGTGCCGGCCGCGAGGGTGCGCAGGAACGCCTCCTCCTCGCCGTAGGCGCTGGTCGAGAGGCGCTCGAACTCCGTGGACACCTCGGGGTAGGCCGACGCCATCGCGTCGCGCGAGGCGGCGAAGAGCTCGGGGAACGTCGCGGTGTCCACTCCGAGCAGGCGCATGGCGCGCACCGTGCGGCGCATCAGGCGGCGGAGGATGTAGCCGCGCCCCTCGTTGGACGGCGTCACGCCGTCCGACAGCAGCATCAGCGAGGAGCGCACGTGGTCGGCGATGACGCGCATGCGGACGTCGTCCTCGTGGACGGCTCCGTAGCGGCGGCCCGAGAGCTCGGCGGCGCGATCGAGGACCGGACGGACCTGGTCGATCTCGTACATGTTCTCGACGCCCTGCTTGAGGAAGGCGACGCGCTCGAGGCCCATGCCGGTGTCGATGTTCTTGCGCGGCAGCTCGCCGAGGATGTCGAAGTCGACCTTGCTCGTGCCCTCGCCGCGGAGGTACTGCATGAAGACGAGGTTCCAGATCTCGACGTAGCGGTCGTCGTCCGTCGCCGGGCCGCCGTCGATCCCGTAGGCGGGGCCGCGGTCGAAGAAGATCTCGGAGCAGGGGCCCGCGGGGCCGGGCTGGCCGGTCGACCAGTAGTTGGTGTCCTTGTCCAGGCGCTGGATGCGCTCGTCCGGCAGTCCCGCGATCGTCTTCCAGAGCGCGATCGCCTCGTCGTCGTCCTTGTAGACGGTGACCCAGAGGTCCTTCTCGTCGAAGCCCAGTCCCCCGTCGCTCTCGGCGCCGGTGAGCAGCTCCCAGGCGTAGCCGATCGCCCCCTCCTTGAAGTAGTCGCCGAAGGAGAAGTTGCCGTTCATCTGGAAGAAGGTGCCGTGACGAGGCGTCTTGCCGACCTCCTCGATGTCGTTGGTGCGGATGCACTTCTGCACGCTGGTGGCACGCGGGTAGGGCGCGGGGACCACTCCGGTGAGGTAGGGCACGAACGGCACCATGCCGGCGACGGTGAAGAGGAGGCTCGGGTCCTCGCTCACGAGGGAGGCGGAGGGGACCACGGTGTGGCCGCGGCTCCCGAAGAAGTCGAGCCAGCGGTTGCGGATGTCTGCGGTCTGCATGGGTTCCGTTACGGTTCGGTCGGTGACGACGCGGATGTCGGGCGGCGGGGCGTCAGCCCTCGCCGATGGCGGCCTTCAGTTCGGCCTCGCGCTGGTGGTAGCCCTCGGAGACGGCCTCGCCGAGCTCCTTCGCGGTGCGGTTGATGTCGGCGAAGAGCCGGGCGCCCGCCTCGGTGCGCGAGACCTGGTGGGCGACCGCGAATCCGAGGCCGATCCCGATGACGATCAGGAGGATGTTCTTCACGGGGTGTCCTTCCACAGCGGCGGGGCGGGCGCGACGGCGCGACGACCCGTTCGATTCTAGGGCGCGGGCGCGGCGCTACTTCGAGCGCGGGCGCTTCGTGCGCTTCGCGGCGGAGCGGCCGACCGCGGCTCCGGCCTTGTCGGCCGTCCGTCCGGCGACGAGCACGGCGCGGACTCCGGCGGTGAAGCCGGCGAGCTTGATGAGCGGACCGCCGACGGTCGCGGCCGTGAGGGCGACGAGCGCGTTGACGTTGCCGGTGACCTCGGCGACGTCCTTGGTGATCGTGTCCACCCGCGCGAGCTGGTGGTTGGCCTCGCGGAGGGTGGAGGCCGACTCGTCGAGGATCGGCGTCAGTCCGTCGCTGGCCTGCTTGATGGCCTCGCTCGTGCTGTCGAAGACGCGTCCGAGCTTCCAGAGCGGGACGGCGGTGATCGCCACCAGGATCGCGAACACCCCCGCGGCGATGAGCCCTGCGATGTCTCCACCGGTCACGGTGACCTCCGTTCGATGCCGCCCAGCGCGGCACTCCAGCCTACCGACGGGCCGCGAGAGGGTCGGACGCGGGGACGGGCGCTCGGCTCGGGCGCGACGGCCGGATCGGGCGCAGCGCGGGACTCTCGGAGCGCGGCGGGCACTCCGGATCGCGACCCCGGGAACGGGAAAGGCCCCGGTGCAGACACCGGGGCCTTTCTCTGCGGGGCTGGACTCAGCGGGCCGCGTAGTACTCGACGACGAGCTGCACTTCGCAGGTCACGGGGACCTCGGCGCGCTTCGGGCGGCGCAGGAGCGTCGCCTGCAGCTTGTCGATCTCGACCTCGAGGTAGCCCGGGGTCTTGGGGAGGACGTCGACGTGTCCACCGGCGGCGGCGACCTGGAAGGGCTCGGTGCCCTCGGAGCGGGTCTTGACGTGGATGACCTGGCCCGGCTTCACGCGGAAGGAGGGGCGGTCGACCGTCTTGCCGTCCACCATGATGTGGCGGTGGGTGACGAACTGGCGGGCCTGCGCGGTGGTACGGGCGAAGCCCGAGCGCAGGACGAGGGCGTCGAGGCGCATCTCGAGGAGCTCGACCAGGTTCTCACCGGTCAGGCCCTGGGTGCGGCGCGCCTCCTGGAAGGCGATGCGGAGCTGCTTCTCGCGGATGCCGTACTGGGCGCGCAGACGCTGCTTCTCACGCAGGCGGACCGCGTAGTCGGAGTCGGCCTTGCGCTTCGAGCGGCCGTGCTCGCCGGGAGCGTAGGGACGCTTCTCGAGGTAGCGGGCGGCCTTCGGGGTCAGGGGGATGCCGAGGGCGCGCGAGAGGCGCGTCTTCGAGCGGGTACGGGACGTGGTCGACACAGTGGTCCTTCCAAGGTCTGAGAGGTTCGGTCGCAGCTCTCGACCGCCGGCTCCGGGAGGAGGGCGGACGCCGCGGTCGTGTCCTCCGCGGGTGCGGGGGAAGGGTGACCGCAGTGGCGGGCTGCGCGATTCAGAGGGATGCGCTGCTCCGCTCGGCTACAGAGCGGTGGGCAACCTCGCAAGACTATCAGGCCACGGCCTCCCGTGCGGGTCGCGCGAGTTCGCGGTCGGCGCGGTCAGCCCCGGTCGCCGCGGATGATGCGCAGGAGCTTCGCCAGTCGTGCGGAGACGTCGCGCTCGTTGCCGTGCTCGGTGGGCCGGTAGTACCGCGCGCCCTGGAGCGGGTCCGGGAGGTACTGCTGCTCGAGGACGCCGAGGTCGGCGTCGTGCGGGTACCGGTAGCCCTTCCCGTGGCCGAGCTTCTTGGCGCCGGGGTAGTGCGCGTCGCGCAGGTGCGCCGGCACCCGACCCGCGCGGCCCGCGCGCACGTCCGCGATGGCCGCGTCGATGGCGGAGTAGGACGCGTTCGACTTCGGGGCGGTCGCCAGGTGCACGACCGCCTGGGCGAGCGGGATGCGCCCCTCCGGCATGCCGATGAACTGCACGGCGTCGGCCGCGGCGATCGCGACGACGAGCGCCTGCGGGTCGGCCATGCCGATGTCCTCGGACGCGGAGACGATGATGCGGCGGGCGATGAACCGCGGATCCTCCCCCGCCTCGATCATCCGGGCCAGGTAGTGCAGCGCCGCGTCGACGTCCGAGCCCCGGATGGACTTGATGAAGGCGCTGATGACGTCGTAGTGCTCGTCGCCGTTGCGGTCGTAGCGCAGCAGGGCGCGGTCGACGGCGCGCGCGACGACCTCGGTCGTGATCACGGGGAGCGCGGGCTCCTCGGCGGCGGCCTCGACGGGAGCGCCCTCGTCGTCCTCGTCCTCCTCGTCCGGGTCCTCCGCGGCGGCGGCGCGGGCGACCCGGTCGGCCTCGCGGGCCTCCGAGCGGGCGGAGGTGGCGGCGGCCTCGAGCGCGGTCAGCGCCCGCCGGGCGTCTCCGGAGGCGAGCCGCACGATGCTCGCCCGGGCCTCCTCCTCCAGCGTCACCGAGTCGCGCAGACCCCGCTCGTCGTGCAGGGCGCGGTCGACCAGGACGCCCAGGTCGTCGTCGCTGAGCGGCTCGAGGGTCAGCAGGAGCGAGCGCGAGAGCAGCGGCGCGATCACCGAGAACGAGGGGTTCTCGGTCGTGGCCGCGATGAGGATGACCCACCCGTTCTCGACCCCGGGCAGCAGTGCGTCCTGCTGCGCCTTGGTGAAGCGGTGGATCTCGTCGAGGAAGAGCACGGTGGACGTGCCGTAGAGGTCGCGGGTGGAGAGTGCCTCCTCCATCACCTGCCGCACGTCCTTCACGCCCGCCGTGACGGCGGAGAGCTCGACGAAGCGGCGGCCGCTGGAGTGGGCCACCGCCTGCGCGAGCGTGGTCTTGCCCGTGCCTGGAGGGCCCCAGAGGATCACGGACACCGCTCCCCGCTCCCCCGTCGTGTCGGCGGCGAGGGCGACCAGGGGCGAGCCGGGCGTCAGGAGGTGGCGCTGGCCGGCGACCTCCTCGAGGCTGCGCGGCCGCATCCGCACGGCGAGCGGAGTCGCCCCGGAGCGGAGTCCGGCCTGCTGCATGGTCATGCCCCCAGCGTAACGACGGCCTCCGACAGAGCCCCGGCCCGACTGCCCGGCGCGACGGAGCGGCGTTTGTCGCGCCTCCGGCGGTTCTCGTAGGCTCGACGCGGCCTGCGTGCGCGGGCCGCCGCGCCGAAGCCGCGCGGACGAGGACGTCGGAGGAACACGTGGCCCAGGGCAAGTCGAACGACCGCGAGGCGCGCACCCGGCTCCGGGCCTACCAGGCCCGTCAGAGCCTCCACCGCTCGAGGCAGAAGCGGCGCGTGCGCGACAACGTGATCGCGGCGATCGCCGCCGTCGTCGTGATCGGGCTCGCGGTCGTCGCCCAGATCCTCTACTTCTCCGGCGGCCCCGGCACCCCGGTCGCCGAGCCGACCTCCTCCTCCTCCGCGACCCCGACGCCCGAGGCGACGGGGTCGAACACCGGCGACGTCCCCTCCTCCGACATCGCCGAGGGCCGCGACTGGACGGGCACGCTCACGATCGGCGAGGACCCGCTGGGCATCACGCTCGCCGGCGCCGCTGCCCCGCAGGCGGTGTCCTCCTTCATCTCGCTGACGCAGTCCGGCTTCTACGACGGCGTCTCCTGCCACCGCCTCACCACGGAGGGCCTCTACGTCCTCCAGTGCGGCGACCCGGACGGCGACGGCACCGGCGGCCCCGGCTACAGCTACGGCCCCGTCGAGAACGCGCCCGAGGACGGCGTCTACCCGGCCGGGACCATCGCGATGGCCCGCCAGGGCGGCAACGGCTACAGCCAGGGAAGCCAGTTCTTCGTCGTCTACCAGGACACGACCCTGCCCGCCGACGCGGCCGGCGGGTACACCGTGCTCGGGCAGGTCACCTCGGGACTCGACGCCCTCGTCAGCGACGTCGTGTCGAAGGGCACGGCCGACGGATCGGGTGACGGCGCCCCCGCTGAGCCCGTGTCCATCACCTCCGTCTCCGTCCAGTAGCCGCACCCGCGGCGTCGTCACGGTCCGCCCGCGCGGGGAGTGCAATAGGCTTGTCGTCACTGCCCGTTCGCGGCCGAGCGCGGTCTTCGGCCCTCCGGCCGTCGAGCCCCACCGGCCGACGACGCGACGGGCACCGAGAAGCACGACATCGAACAGCAAGGTGAGGCTCCGAGCGATGAGTGACCAGCAGCCGTGGGGACGGGTCGGCGACGACGGGACGGTCTACGTCCGCGTCGGCGACGGGGAGCGAGAGGTCGGCCAGTACCCCGATGCGACTCCCGAGGAGGCGCTCGCCTACTACGAGCGCAAGTACACGGAGCTCGCCGGGCAGGTCTCCCTGCTCGAGCAGCGCGCCAAGCGGGGCGCACCCGCCGGAGACGTCGCCCGGACGGTGCAGTCGCTGTCCGCGGCCATCGCGCAGGCCAACGCGGTCGGCGACCTCGAGTCGCTGCAGACCCGGGTCGACGCGCTGAGCGGTTCCGTCGAGGATCTGACCGAGCAGCAGGCGGCCGAGTCGAAGGCCGCGCTGTCCGAGGCCCTCGCCTACCGCGAGGCGATCGTCGCCGAGGCCGAGGCCCTGGCGGCGGTCGACCCGGCGAAGACGCAGTGGAAGCAGGCCAGCGCCGCGATCGACGACCTCTTCGCCCGCTGGCAGAACCACCAGCAGCAGGGCCCGCGCCTGCCCAAGAACGACGCGAACGAGCTGTGGCGCCGGTTCCGCGGTGCGCGCACCACGATCGAGCAGAACCGCAAGGCGTTCTTCGCCGACCTCGACTCCGCGCACCGCGAGGCCAAGCAGGCCAAGCAGGCGCTCATCGATCAGGCCGAGGCGCTGGTGCCCCAGGGCGCCGACGCCATCCCGGACTACCGCGCGCTCCTCGAGCGCTGGCGGGTCGCCGGCCGTGCCGGCAAGCGGTTCGACGACGCGCTCTGGGCGCGCTTCAAGGCCGCCGGCGACGCGATCTACGGCGCCAAGGCCGAGATCGTCGCGCAGGAGAGCGTCGAGTACACCGAGAACCTCGACCTCAAGCTCGCCCTCCTCGAGGAGGCGGAGCCGCTCCTGCAGGAGCAGGACCGCGAGAAGGCCAAGCGGGTGCTGCTCTCGATCCAGGAGCGCTGGGACGCCGTCGGCCGCGTGCCGCGCGAGCAGGTGCGCACCGTCGAGGACCGCCTCCGCAAGGTCGAGGCGCACGTCCGCAAGCTCGACGAGGAGCACTGGAACCGCAGCAACCCGGAGCGCAAGGCCCGCTCCGAGGGTCTCGCCTCGCAGTTGACCGCCGCGATCCAGAAGCTCCAGGACGAGCTCGACGAGGCGAAGGCGCGCGGCGACCGCGACGCGATCGCCCAGGCTCAGGAGGCGCTCGACGCCCGCAAGGTCTGGCTCGACGCGATCGGCTAGACCCGCGCCGGCGGATCCCTCCACAGATCCGCTCGCGACGCTCCGGAGGGGAGGCGCATCGGCCAGCATGGCCGGATGCGCCTCCCCTCCGTGCTCCTCCCCGGGCACCTCCCTCTCGCGGAGCTGTGCGCCGCCCGCCTCGACGGCGAGCTGGTCGCGCTCGACGAGGGCTTCCTCGTCGCGGACCTGCCCCTGGGGGCGTCCGAGCGGGCCGCCTCCCTGCGCTCGTTGCTCCCCCGCGGCGCCGTCGCCGATCGTCTCTCCGCCGCATGGGTGCACGGGGCGACGCACGGCCCGCCGCCGGTGCACAGCGCCTCGATCGACCGGCGGAAGCGCCGGCAGGCGCCGTCGAACCCCCGCCTGCGCTGCCACGAGGTCCTGCTCGACGAGGACGACGTCGTCCTCCTCGGCGGCGCGCCGGTCACGTCGCCTGCTCGCACGCTGATCGACCTCGCCCGGACGGAGGACGCGGGCGCGATCCTCCGGGCGCTCTCTCGGAGCACCCGGACCGGCCTCGACGCCGTCCTCGCGAGGCTGGAGGAGGGCAGCGCCGTCGCCGGACGGAGGATCGTCGGACGACGGCTGCGGGCGGCGCTCGGCGAGGCGCCGCCCGGGGATCAGCCCGCGTTCACCCGGTAGACGTCGTAGACGGCGTCGATCCGGCGCACGGCGTTCAGCACGCGGTCCAGGTGGGTGGTGTCGCCCATCTCGAAGACGAACCGGCTGATCGCCAGCCGGTCGCTCGAGGTCGAGACCGTCGCCGAGAGGATGTTGACGTGGTGCTCCGAGAGCACGCGCGTCACGTCGCTCAGCAGGCCCGAGCGGTCCAGCGCCTCGACCTGGATCTGCACGAGGAAGATGCTCTTGGAGGACGGCGCCCACTCGACGTCGACGATCCGCTCCGGTTCCTTCAGCAGCTCCTGCACGTTGTGGCAGCTCGCCTGGTGCACGGAGACGCCGGCTCCCCGCGTCACGAATCCGACGATCTGATCGCCCGGAACCGGAGTGCAGCACTTCGCGAGCTTCACGAGGATGTCCGGCGCGCCCTTCACGAGGACGCCCGACTCGCTGCTCCGGCTCCGCGGCCGGGGCGAGCGCGGGAGGGTGACCTCGTTCTCGTCCGACTCCGGATCGCCCTGGATGGAGGAGACGACCTTCTCGAGCACCGACTGGGTCGAGACGTGGCCCTCGCCGACGGCCGCGTAGAGCGCCTCGACGTCGTTGTAGCGCAGCTGGCTGGCCACCTCGGTGAAAGTGTCCTGGCTCATCAGCTTCTGCAGCGGCAGGTTCTGCTTCCGCATCGCCCGGGCGATGGAGTCCTTGCCCTGCTCGATCGCCTCGTCGCGCCGCTCCTTGGTGAACCACTGCCGGATCTTGTTGCGGGCCCGCGGGCTCTGCACGAAGTGGAGCCAGTCCTGGCTCGGTCCCGAGTCGGGGTTCTTCGAGGTGAAGACCTCGACCACGTCGCCCGTCGTCAGAGCCGACTCCAGCGGCACGAGGCGCCCGTTGACCTTGGCGCCCATCGTCCGATGCCCGACCTCGGTGTGCACCGCGTAGGCGAAGTCGACCGGGGTCGCACCGGTCGGCAGGCCGATCACGCGTCCCTTCGGGGTGAAGACGTAGACCTCCTTGGCGCCGATCTCGAAGCGGAGGGAGTCGAGGAACTCGTTCGGGTCTGTGGTCTCCGACTGCCAGTCCGAGAGGTGCGCGAGCCAGGCGAGGTCGGTGTCGTTCGATCCGGAGGTGGGCACCTTGCCGGTGGCCATCTGCTCCTTGTACTTCCAGTGCGCCGCGATGCCGAACTCCGCGTGCTGGTGCATCTCGTTGGTGCGGATCTGGATCTCGACCGCACGCCCCTTCGGCCCGACGACCGTCGTGTGCAGCGACTGGTAGAGGTTGAACTTCGGAGTGGCGATGTAGTCCTTGAACCGGCCCGGCATCGGCGTCCACCGGGCGTGGATCGAGCCGAGCACGGCGTAGCAGTCGCGCACCGAGTTCACGAGGACGCGGATGCCGACCAGGTCGTAGATCTCGTCGAACTCGCGACCGCGGACGACCATCTTCTGGTAGATCGAGTAATACTGCTTCGGCCGGCCGACGACACGACCGCGGATCCGCCCGGCCCGCAGGTCCTCGCTGATCAGGTCGATGACGTTCTGCACGAACTCCTCGCGCTGCGGCGTCCGCCGCTTCACCAGGCTCTCGATCTCGTTGTAGATCTTGGGGTAGAGCACCGCGAAGGACAGGTCCTCGAGCTCCCACTTGATCGCCTGGATGCCGAGGCGGTGCGCCAGCGGCGCGTAGATCTCGAGAGTCTCGGTGGCCTTGCGGGCGGCGGATTCGGCGGGGACGAAGCCCCAGGTCCGCGCGTTGTGGAGGCGGTCGGCGAGCTTGATGATCAGGACGCGGATGTCCTTCGACATCGCCACGATCATCTTGCGGACGGTCTCGGCCTGCGCGCTGTCGCCGTACTTGACCTTGTCGAGCTTGGTGACGCCGTCGACGAGCATCGCGACCTCGTCGCCGAAGTCCGCGCGGAGCTCGTCGAGCTGGTAGTCGGTGTCCTCGACGGTGTCGTGCAGCAGCGCGGCGGCGATCGTCTTCGAGCCGATGCCGAGGTCGGCGAGGATCTGCGCGACGGCCAGCGGATGAGTGATATAGGGCTCGCCGCTGCGGCGCTTCTGGTTCGCGTGCGCCCGCTCCGCGACCGAGTACGCGCGCTCGATCAGCGCGATGTCGCTCTTCGGATGGTGCATCCGGACGGTGCGGACGAGGGTGTCGACAGCACCGGAGGGCTGCGCGCGCGAGAAGATCCGCGGGACCAGTCTGCGCAGGGCAGCGGTCGAGGACGTCGTCGTCGTTTCCGTCACGCGAGGATCTCCATCGCCCCATTATCGCCCGTGCGGACGGCGCCGATGACCGTTCCGCCCGGGGCGGACGGCGCCGGCGTCAGCCGATGCGTCCCGGGCGCCCCTCGCCGTCGACCACGTCGCCGCCCGCCGCGGCCCAGGCGGTCATGCCGGCGTCGACGTTGGCGACCTCGTAGCCGGCGCCGTCGAGGGCCTGCGTCACCATCGCGGAGCGGACTCCGGAGTGGCAGACCACCAGGATCGCCGTGTCGGCCGGGAGCTCGTCCTGCCGGGCGCCGATCTCCCCCATCGGGATGTGGTGGGCGGCCGGAGCATGCCCCGCCGCCCACTCGTGCGGCTCCCGGACGTCGAGCAGCCAGACCTCGTCGCGCTCGACGAGTCCGACGGCGTCGGCCGCCGTGACCTGTGCGTAGTCGGCCACGGCTCAGCCCTGCACGGCCGGCGCGGCCGGCGCGGTCGCCTTCGCCCGGGCCGACTCCACGCGCTTGTCGTGCTTGGAGATCTCGGGCTCCCGGCTGCGCAGCTGGGCGTACAGCGGCGCCGCGACGAAGATCGTCGAGTACGTGCCGACGATGATGCCGATCAGCAGGGCGAGCGAGATGTCGCGGAGCGTGCCCGCGCCGAGGACGAACGCACCGATCACGAGGATCGCGGCCACCGGGAGGGCGGCGACGATCGAGGTGTTGATGGAGCGCACGAGAGTCTGGTTCTCGGCCAGGTTCACCGTCTCGGAGAAGGTGCGGGTCGTGCTGCCGAGCGCCTCCACGGTGTTCTCGCGGATCTTGTCGAAGACCACGACCGTGTCGTAGAGCGAGTAGCCGAGGATCGTCAGCAGTCCGATCACCGCCGCCGGCGACACCTCGGTGCCGGTGATGCCGTAGACGCCCGCCACGATCACGAGGTCGTGCAGGAGCGCGACGATCGCCGCGAGCGACATCTTCCAGGTGCGGAAGTACGCCCACATGGCCAGGGCCGCGAGGACCACGAAGATCACCAGGCCGCGCAGGGCCTGCTGGGTCACGTCGTTGCCCCACGCCGCTCCGATGAAGGAGGAGGCGACCTGGTCGGAGGGCACGTCGTACGCCTCCGACAGGGCGTTCCGCACCGCGGTCGACTCGTCGGTCGAGAGCTGGCCGGTCTGCACGCGGATGGAGTCGTCGCCGACGATGGACACGCGCGGCACGGTCTCCGGAGCGACCGAGGTCACCGCATCCGTCGCCGTCGCCTGCTCGAGGCTCGACGGCGAGGACACCGTGAACTGCGAGCCGCCGGTGAACTCGATGCCGAAGTTGAAGCCGCCGCGGGCGACCGTACCGAGCAGCGTGATCAGGATCAGGGCGAGTGAGACGAGGTACCACGTGCGGCGCCGGCCGACGAAGTCGATCGATCGCGCACCGGTGTAGAGGTCGTTTCCGAACTGCGAGAAGCTGGCCATCACGCGTCCTTCCCGTTCGAGTCGTTGGAGTCGCGCAGGCCGGCCGCCTCGGCGGCCTTCCGCTCGGCGATGGTCTGGCGCTTGGCCGCCTCACGGGACGCGGAGGCGCGCTTGCCGGCGACCACCTGGTCCTGCGGACGGAAGGCGGCACGGCCGCGGTAGACGGCCCCGAGCGCC
The DNA here is from genome assembly GCF_002932395.1 of Rathayibacter sp. AY1D9. Lineage (NCBI taxonomy): Bacteria > Bacillati > Actinomycetota > Actinomycetes > Micrococcales > Microbacteriaceae > Rathayibacter > Rathayibacter sp. AY1D9. The sequence continues at coordinate 43,815 of NZ_PSVQ01000017.1, read as the reverse complement.
CGGGGATCCAGGCCCGACGCCTTGTGCCCCTCGGCGAAGAACGGTCTCGTGGCCATCAGCTGCAGGATCGGGTGGGTGAACAGCGCCACCACGATCAGGTCGATGATCGTCGTGATCCCGAGGGTGAGCGCGAAGCCGCGGACACTGCCGACGGCGAGGAGGAAGAGGACCACCGCGGCGAGCAGGTTCACCATGTCGGACGCGAAGATCGTGCGCAGCGCGCGCCGCCAGCCCGACTCGACGGCGGACTCGAGGCCGCGTCCGTCGCGCAGTTCGTCGCGGATGCGCTCGAAGTACACGATGAACGAGTCGGCCGTGATGCCGATCGCGACGATGAGACCCGCGACTCCTGCGAGCGAGAGGCGCAGTCCCTCCCGCCAGGACAGCAGCGTGACGACGAGGTAGGTGACGATCGCCGCGACGAGCAGCGAGGCGATCGTGACGGCTCCGAGCACGCGGTACTGCGCGATGGAGTAGACGATGACGAGGATCAGGCCGATGAGGCCGGCGAGCAGGCCGCTGGCGAGCTGGGCGGAGCCGAGCGTCGCCGAGATGCTGTCCGAGCTCTGGACCTGGAAGCCGATCGGCAGCGCGCCGTACTTGAGCTGGTCGGCGAGCGTCTTCGACGACTCCTGCGTGAAGGAGCCCGAGATCTGCGCGTTGCCGTCCGTGATGGCGGCGTTCGTCGACGGGGCCGAGATGACCCGGCCGTCGAGGACGATCGCGAACTGGTTCTGCGCACCCTGCAGCGCCACGAGGCGCGAGGTCGTGGCGCCGAAGGCCTGCGTGCCCTGGTCGTCGAACGAGAGGTTGACGGCCCAGGTGCCGGTGCTGGCACCGGAGGAGGTCGTCATCAGGCCGTTCGAGGCGTCCGAGATGTCCTCGCCGGTGATCTCCACCGGGCCGAGGACGTACTTCACCGTCCCGCTGTCGTCGCAGGTGATGAGCGGCTGGTCGGCCGGGGCGAGGTTCGGGTCCTGGCCGTTGAGGTACGCGCAGTCGAACGAGGTGTACTGGGCCTCGAGCGCCGGCGTGAGGTAGGCGAGGTCGCTCGCGTTCGTCGGCGAGGCGGTCGGCTCCGTCGAGAGCGACGGGTCGACGGGTGTCGGCGTGGGCGAGGACGTCGCGTCGCCGCCGACCGAGCTGTTGGTGGCCTGGCTCGCGACGAGGACCGGGCGGAAGTCGAGCTTCGCCGAGGCCTCGATGCGCTGGAGCGTCTCGTCGTCGGGCGTGCCGGGGATCGAGACGACGATGTTGCTCGAGCCCTGGGTCGTGATCTCGGCCTCGGAGACGCCGGACGCGTCGATGCGCTGGCGGATGATCGAGACGGCCTGCGTCAGCTGCTCCGACGAGACGGTGTCGCCGTCGTTCAGCTGCGGCTGCAGGACGATCTGCGTGCCGCCCTCGAGGTCGAGGGCGAGCTTCGGCGTCCAGGAGCCGCCGCCCCAGAGGACGGCCGCCGTGTTGAGTCCGACGAGAGCGAGGATCAGGACACCGAGCCAGCTCAGGGAGCGGCGGGCCTTCCGGACGGGGGTTGATGCGGCCACCCAGGGCTCAGCTTTCTCTTCGGTCGACGGTGATCGGCCCGGGGACGCCCGGGCGTGGAGAAGGGCGGGCGGGCGCCGATGCGCCCGGCCCGCCCAGGAGACTACTGCGCGTCGGGGCGGCGGTCGCGCTCGACCGGGTCCACCAGCGGGTCGCGGTGCGCGGAGTCGCGCTCGCCGAACTCGGGCGAGCCGGTCGCGGTCAGCGGGTCGGCCTCGTCCTCGGTCTCGACGACGACGGCGTTCTCGCTCGGGTCGATGAGGCGGGCGATCGCCTGACGGTGGATGGTCAGCAGCGTGCCGGGGGTCGACTCGATGACGATCTTGTTCGCCTCGTCGTCGATCGACACGACGGTGCCGAAGAGGCCGGAGCCGGTCATGAGCTCCACCCCCGGCTGGAGGTTGTTCTTCATGCTCTCCGCGTCGCGCTGGCGCTTCTTGTTGTTGCGGAACATGAAGATGATCATCACGGCGAGCAGCAGGACGAGCAGGATGATCGTCGGATCCATGGGTGGGCCTTCCGGAGTGGATGGGCGATCCGCCGCGCGGCCTCAGGTCGAGGCGGAGCGGATCGAGCGGCCCGTCGGGCCTAGAGAATCATAGATCATCGGGGAACAGGGGCGGCTGAGCCGCCGTCCCCCGGGGGTCGATGCCGAAGTGGCGGTAGGCGGCGGGGGTCGCCACGCGGCCGCGCGGCGTCCGGGTCAGCAATCCGATCCGCACGAGGAACGGCTCGACGACGGCCTCGACCGTCTCCGCCTCCTCCCCCACCGACACGGCGAGGGTGTTCAGGCCGACCGGCCCGCCGTCGAAGCGGGTCAGCACGATCTCCATCACCGCGCGGTCGAGCCGGTCGAGTCCGATCGCGTCGACGTCGTAGAGCTCCAGCGCCGCGCGGACGGCGGTCACGTCGGCCCGTCCGCCGTGGACCAGGGCGAAGTCCCGCACCCGCCGGAGCAGGCGGTTGGCGATGCGCGGGGTGCCTCGGCAGCGGCCGGCGATCTCGGCGATCGCGTCCGCGTCGATGTCGAGCTCGAGCAGCCGTGCCGCCCGGGCGAGCACCTGCCGCAGCTCGTCCTCCGCGTAGAACTCGAGGTGCGCGGTGAAGCCGAAGCGGTCGCGGAGCGGATTGGGCAGCAGGCCGGAGCGGGTCGTGGCGCCGACGAGCGTGAACGGGGCGAGATCCAGCGGGACGGACGTCGCTCCCGCCCCCTTGCCGACCATGATGTCGATCCGGAAGTCCTCCATCGCGAGGTAGAGCATCTCCTCCGCGGAGCGCGCCATGCGGTGGATCTCGTCGATGAAGAGGATCTCGCCGGGCAGCAGCGAGGAGAGGACGGCGGCGAGGTCGCCCGCGTGCTGGATCGCGGGGCCGCTGGAGAGCCGCAGGGGCGAGGAGCTCTCCTCCGCCACGATCATCGCGAGGGTCGTCTTGCCGAGACCGGGCGGGCCCGCCAGGAGGATGTGGTCGGGGGTCCGGCCCTGCATGGCCGCGGCCTTGAGCAGCAGCTCGAGCTGGCCGCGCACCTTGCGCTGGCCGACGAACTCGCTGAGGTTCCTGGGCCGCAGGGCGCCCTCGAAGGCGACCTCGGCCTCCGATGCGACCGCGGCGCCCAGCACCTCGTCGCTCACGAGCGGGCCGCCGGACCGAGGCGGGCGAGGGCGAGCCGGAGCAGCGCCTGCACGTTCGCGGCGTCGGAGGCCTGCGCGTCGAGCAGGATCTCGTCGACCACATCGGCCGCGGTGCGCTCGGGCCAGCCCAGGCCGACGAGCGCCGCGAGCACGTTCTGCGCGGCGGTGGCGGCGGGACCGGAGCCGCGGGCGGCGCGCGGACGGACGGTCACCTTGCCGGCGAGCGACAGGATGATCAGCTTGGCCGTCTTCGGGCCGATGCCGCTGACCTTCCGGAACACCCCGTCGTCCTCGTCGGCGACCGCCTGCGCGATCCGGTCCGGCTCGACCGCGCCGAGCACGCCGAGCGCGGACTTCGGGCCGACGCCGGTCACGCCGATCAGCAGCTCGAAGATCTCGAGCTGCTCCTCGTCGGGGAAGCCGTAGAGGGTGAGCGAGTCCTCGCGGACGACGAGCACGGTGCTGACCGTGGTCTCGTCGCCGACGCGCATCTCGAGCGCGTGCTGCGGGGTCACGTTCACCGCGTAGCCGACGCCGTGGACGTCGAGGACGGCGAGACTCCCGCGGGCGGAGAGGACGGTGCCGCGGAGGGAGGAGATCACCGCGTCAGTCTAGATGCTCGAACAGGCGTTCGACTCGCGGCCTCGGCGGCGCGCCACGCCCGCTGCGCTGCTGTGCCGCCCGCCGCTCCGTCGGCACCGGCTCCCGCCGACCCGGAGGACCGCGCGAGAGGCGCCCGCCAGGCGTGGCAGACGGCCAGGGCGAGGGCGTCGGCCGCGTCGGCCGGCCGCGGCGGGGCGTCGAGCCGGAGGACGCGCTGGATCATCGCGGTGACCTGGCGCTTGTCCGCGGCTCCGTAGCCGGTGACGGCGGCCTTCACCTCGCTCGGCGTGTGCATCCCGACCGGGAGCCCGCGCCGGGCCGCCGCGACGAGGGCTACGCCGCTGATCTGCGCGATGCCCATCACGGTGCTGACGTTGTTCTGCGCGAAGACCCGCTCGATCGCGACGGCGTCGGGGCGGTGCTCGTCGAGCAGCGCCTCGAGCCCGTCGCCCAGGGCCAGCAGGCGGCGCTCCAGCGCGTCGTCGGGCGGTGTCCGGAGGACCGTCACGTGCACGAGGGTCGCGCGGCGGTCGCGCGAGACGTCGACGATGCCGACGCCGCAGCGGGTGAGCCCGGGGTCGATCCCGAGGACGCGCATCAGGCCGCCCTCCAGGATCGGGCCGGGCTCACCGCGTCACTCCTCGTTCTCGAGCTCGGCGCGCACCTCTGCCGTGATGTCGAGGTTGGTGTAGACGTTCTGCACGTCGTCCGAGTCCTCGAGCGCGTCGATCAGGCGGAAGACCTTGCGAGCCGTCTCGGCGTCGGCCTCGACCTGGAGGGAGGCGACGAACTCGATGTCGGCGGAGTCGTAGTCGATGCCCGCCTCCTGCAGGGCCGAGCGGGCCGGGACGAGCTCGCTCGGCTCGACGCGGACCTCGAAGCTCTCGCCGTGGTCGAGCACGTCGTCGACGCCGAAGTCGAGGACCGCGCCGAGCACGTCGTCCTCGGTGACGCTCTCTCCGTGGGGCACGGAGATGACGCCCTTGCGTGCGAAGTTGTAGGCGACGCTGCCCGGGTCGGCCATGGTGCCGCCGTTGCGGGTCATCGCGGTGCGGACGTCCGCCGCGGCGCGGTTCTTGTTGTCGGTGAGGCACTCGACGAGCAGGGCGATGCCGTTGGGGCCGTAGGCCTCGTACATGATCGTCGTGTAGTCGATGACCTCGCCGGTGAGGCCGGCGCCGCGCTTGATCGCGCGGTCGATGTTGTCGTTCGGCACCGAGGTCTTCTTCGCCTTCTGCACGGCGTCGACGAGCGTCGGGTTGCCGGAGAGGTCGGCGCCGCCGATCTTGGCGGCCACCTCGATGTTCTTGATCAGCTTGGCGAAGGACTTCGCGCGGCGCGAGTCCTTGATCGCCTTCTGGTGCTTGGTCGTGGCCCACTTGGAATGCCCGGACACGGTGCTCCCTCGGAAATCTCGTTGCGTGCGGCCCCCGAGGGCGCCGCTGATGGCAGGGGCCAGTCTATTCGAGAGCCGGTCCGCGCCGGTCTCGGCCCGAGCACCGAGACTTCCACACCCTCCTCGCCGGAGACGAGCCGCCGTCTCGGCAGCCCCCGCACCGCCGAACCAGTGATCCGCGTGCCAGCGGATCGCTGTAGGCGGACGCGACCCGCTCCACCCGCCCCGCCAACTCCGAGAGCCGACCGCGGCGAGCCGGGCAGGGACCGGCTCCCACAAGCACCGCCGAACGCACGATCCGCGTCCCAGCGGATCGCGCTAGGCGGACGCGACCCGCTCCACCCACCCAGCCACCCCCGAGAGCCGACCGCGGCGAGCCGGGCAGGGACCGGCTCGCCACAAGCACAGCCGAACCAGTGGTCCGCGTGCCAGCGGATCGCTGTAGGCGGACGCGCCCCGCTCCACCCGCCCCGCCATCTCCGGAAGCCGACCGCGGCGAGCCGGGCAGGGACCGGCTCGCTATTTGATCAGCCGCGACAGCAGCCGGTCGGCGAGGATCCTGCCGTCGGTCTGGCAGGTGGGGCAGTACTGGAGCGTGGAGTCGTGGAAGACCACCTGGCGGATCGTGTCGCCGCAGACGGGGCACGCCTCTCCTGTGCGGCCGTGGACGCGCATGCCGAGCTTCTTCTCGCGCTTGAGGTCGGCCGCGTGCAGGCCCTCGGCGCGGGCGAGCGCCTCCTCGAGTGTGTAGCGGAGGGCCGCGTAGAGGCGGTCCAGCTCGTCGGCGGTGAGCGCGGCGGGCTTGAAGGGCGACATGCGCGCCACGTGGAGGATCTCGTCGGAGTAGGCGTTGCCGATGCCGGCGATGCGGGACTGGTCGCGGAGGACGCCCTTCACCTGCGCCCTGCCCGCCGTGGCGAGGATCGCGCCGAGGATCTCCTCGGTGAACTCCGGGTCCAGCGGATCGGGACCCAGCCGGGCGACGCCCGGGACGTCGAGCGGATCGGCGACGATCGAGAGCGCGAGGCTCTTCTTGGTGCCGGCCTCCGTCACGTCGAACCCCGACCCGTCGTCGAGGACGAGCCGCGCGGCGAGCGGTCCCCGGCCGGGCTTCGCCGGCGCCGTCGGCCGCTCGGGCCGCCAGCGGACCCAGCCGGCGCGGGCGAGGTGCAGGAGGACGTGGGCTTCGCCGACTGCGATGTCGAGGAACTTGCCGTGCCGCGATACTCCGTGGACGGTCTCGCCGGACAGAGCCGACGGCGGGATGGCGACGGTCTTGAGCGCGGAGATCGCGAACACGTCGAGCCGCTCGAGGACGCGTCCGCCCAGGCGCGCGTCGAGATCGAGGGCGAGGGCCTGGACCTCGGGGAGTTCGGGCATGCGACCACCCTGGCCCGCGGGTCCCGCACCGTCCACCCCTGGCGGAGGGGACGGCAGCGGGTCAGTCGCCGAAGCGCGTCGCCGCGACCTTCCGCAGGAACAGCTCGTGGAACCGGTAGTCGCCGGTGATCTCGGGATGGAACGCCGTCCCGAGGAGGTTGCCCTGCTCGACCGCGACCACCCGCCCGTCGGCGACACTGGCGAGCGCGGTCGCCCGCTCGCCCAGCTCCTCCACGACCGGTGCGCGGATGAAGACCGCGTGCACCGGCGGATCGCCGATGGCCGGCACGTCGAGATCGGTCTCGAAGGAGTCGAGCTGGTTGCCGAACGCGTTCCTCCGGACCGACACGTCCAGGCCGCCGAAGCTGCTCTGGCCGTCGATGCGGTCGAGGACCCGGTCGGCGAGCATGATCAGCCCGGCGCAGGTCCCGTAGACGGGCATCCCCGCACTGATCGCCTCGACGACCGGCTCCGCGAGGCCGAAGAGGCGCGACAGCTTGTCCATCACCGTGGACTCGCCGCCCGGGATGACCAGCCCCGCGACGGTGGCGAGCTCCTCCGGGCGTCGCACCAGCACCACCTCGGCGCCCAGCTCGCGCAGGACGTGCGCGTGCTCGCGGAAGTCGCCCTGCAGCGCGAGGACCCCGACGCGGAGCCCCTCGAGGGACTCCCGCGTCGATCCTGCGCCGGCGAGCGGCGCGTCGGCGCTACCAGCCACGCTCGGCGAGGCGGTGCGGCGCGGGCACGTCGGCCACGTTGATGCCGACCATCGCCTCGCCCAGGCCGCGCGAGGCCTCCGCGACGACCTTCGCGTCGTCGAAGAAGGTGGTCGCCTTCACGATCGCGGCCGCGCGCTTGGCGGGCTCGCCCGACTTGAAGACGCCGGAGCCGACGAACACGCCGTCGGCGCCCAGCTGCATCATCAGCGCCGCGTCGGCCGGGGTCGCGACCCCGCCGGCGGTGAAGAGGACGACGGGGAGCTTGCCGGTCCGGGCGATCTCGACGACCAGGTCGTAGGGGGCCTGCAGCTCCTTGGCGGCGACGTAGAGCTCGTCCTTGGTCATCGCCTTCAGGCGGTTGACCTCGCCGGAGATCGTGCGGATGTGCTTGGTCGCCTCGGAGACGTCGCCGGTGCCGGCCTCGCCCTTCGAGCGGATCATCGCTGCGCCCTCGGTGATGCGGCGCAGCGCCTCGCCCAGGTTGGTCGCTCCGCAGACGAAGGGGACGGTGAAGTTCCACTTGTCGATGTGGTTCACGTAGTCGGCGGGCGAGAGGACCTCGGACTCGTCGATGTAGTCGACGCCGAGCTCCTGCAGGATCTGCGCCTCGACGAAGTGGCCGATGCGCGCCTTCGCCATGACGGGGATCGACACGGCGGAGACGATGCCGTCGATCAGGTCGGGGTCGCTCATGCGTGCGACGCCGCCCTGCGAGCGGATGTCGGCGGGGACGCGCTCGAGCGCCATGACGGCGACCGCGCCGGCGTCCTCCGCGATGCGGGCCTGATCGGCGTCGACGACGTCCATGATGACGCCGCCCTTGAGCATCTCGGCGAGACCGCGCTTGACGCGGCTGGAGCCGAACTGCTCGGGAGCGGACGAGGACGGAGTGGTGGTGTCGGTCATGTTCGCGAGTCCTGTTCTGTGCGGCGACTTCCGCCGACGGCAGCTCCGAGTCTACGAGACGGCGCCCGCCGTCCGCGGCGCTGGACAGGGGGCCGGGCGGCGGTCTAGAGGCTCGGCCAGGCCGCCGCGAGGCTCGCCCGCACGTCGCCGAGCAGCTGCGGGAGCGCCTTCGTGCGGGCGATGATCGGGAAGAAGTTCGCGTCGGTCGCCCAGCGCGGAACCACGTGCTGGTGCAGGTGCGCGGCGATCCCCGCTCCCGCGACCGCGCCCTGGTTCATCCCGAGGTTGAAGCCGTCGTTGTTCGAGACCGAGCGGACGACGCGCATGGCCGTCTGCGTGAGCGCTCCGATCTCGGCCACTTCCTCGGGAGTGGCCTCGTCGTAGAGCGGGATGTGCCGGTACGGGCAGACCAGGAGGTGGCCGGAGTTGTACGGGAACAGGTTCAGCAGGACGTAGGCGTGCTCCCCGCGGGCGACGATGAGGGCCTCCTCGTCGCTCAGCGTCGGCGCCACGCAGAAGGGGCAGTCGTCGGCTCCGGGCTGCCCCTTCTGGATGTAGACCATCCGGTGCGGCGTCCACAGGCGCTGGAACTCGTCGGGAACCCCGGCGAGGTGCGCCGAGCCCTCCGCTCCCTCGGGCACGCAGCCGTCGCTCACGCTCAGACCTGCGCCTTCGAGGCGACGGCCTCGCGGATGCGCGCGACGGCGTCGGCGACCGGGATCCCGTTCTCCTGCGTGCCGTCGCGGAAGCGGAAGCTGACGGCTCCGGCGTCGCGGTCCTTCTCCCCCACGATCATCTGGAAGGGCACCTTCTGCAGCGTGGCGTTGCGGATCTTCTTCTGCATCCGGTCGCTGGAGTAGTCGATCTCGGCGCGGATGCCCGACCTCTTGAGCTCGCCGACGACCTCCTCGAGGTAGGGCAGGTACTCGTCGGCGATCGGGATGCCCACGACCTGGACCGGCGACAGCCAGACCGGGAACGCCCCGGCGTAGTGCTCGGTGAGGATCGCGAAGAAGCGCTCGATGGAGCCGAAGAGCGCGCGGTGGATCATCACGGGCCGCTTCTTCGAGCCGTCCGAGGCCGTGTACTCGAGCTCGAAGCGCTCGGGCTGGTTGAAGTCGAGCTGGATGGTCGACATCTGCCAGGTGCGGCCGATGGCGTCGCGCGCCTGCACCGAGATCTTCGGACCGTAGAAAGCCGCTCCTCCCGGATCCGGAACCAGCTCGAGACCGGAGGCGACGGCGACCGCGCGCAGCGACTCGATCGCCTCCTCCCACTGCTCGGGCGCACCGACGAACTTCGGGTTGCCCTCCTCGTTCGTGGACAGCTCGAGGTAGAAGTCGTCGAGGCCGTAGTCGCGCAGCACCTGCAGCACGAACTCGAGGTTGCGGGTCAGCTCGGCCGACACGTCCTCCTGCGCGACGTAGATGTGGGCGTCGTCCTGGGTCAGGCCGCGCACGCGGGTGAGGCCCTGCAGGGTGCCGCTCTTCTCGTAGCGGTACACGGTGCCGAACTCGGCCAGGCGCAGCGGGAGCTCGCGGTAGCTGCGGCCGCGCGAGCGGAAGATCAGGTTGTGGAACGGGCAGTTCATGGGCTTGAGGTAGTAGTCCTGGCCCTGGCGGGTGACGTTGCCGTCCTCGTCCTGCAGCTCGTCGAGGTGCATCGGGGGGAACATCCCCTCGGAGTACCACTGCAGGTGCCCGCTCGTGAGGAACAGGTCGCCCTTGGTGATGTGCGGCGTGTAGACGAGCTCGTAGTCGTGGGCGAGCAGCTGCTCGCGCATGTACTGCTCGATCTCGTAGCGGATGATCCCGCCCTTGGGGTGGAAGACCGCGAGGCCGGAGCCGATCTCGTCCGGGAAGGAGAACAGGTCGAGCTCGTGGCCGAGCTTGCGGTGGTCGCGGCGCGCCGCCTCCTCGAGGCGGGCCTGGTGCTCGCGCAGCTCGTCCTTCGTGGGCCACGCGGTGCCGTAGACGCGCTGCAGCTGCGGGTTCTTCTCCGAGCCGCGCCAGTAGGCGGCAGCGTTGCGGGTCAGGGCGTAGCCGTTGCCGATCATGCGGGTGTTGGGCAGGTGCGGGCCGCGGCAGAGGTCCTTCCAGACCGTCTCGCCGGAACGCGGGTCGACGTTGTCGTAGATGGTGAGCTCGGCGCCGCCGACCTCGACGCTCTCGTCCTCGGCTCCCCCGCCCTTGATCCCGATCAGCTCGAGCTTGTAGGGCTCGCCGGCGAGCTCGGCGCGCGCCTCCTCCTCGGAGACGACGCGGCGCACGAACCGCTGGCCCTGGCGGACGATGCGGTCCATCGCCTTCTCGAGCGCCTTCATCGCCTCGGGCGTGAAGGGCTCCTCGACGTCGAAGTCGTAGTAGAAGCCGTCGGTGACGGGCGGGCCGATGCCCAGCTTCGCCTCCGGGTTGATCTGCTGCACCGCCTGTGCGAGCACGTGGGCCGCGGAGTGGCGGAGGATGTTCAGCCCGTCCGGCGAGGAGATGAGCACCGGCTCGATGCGGTCGCCCGGCACGACGTCGGCGGCGAGGTCCTTGAGCTCCCCGTTGACGCGGATCGCGACCACGGCCCGGTCGGTGAAGTGCGTGAATCCCGTGCCCGCCTCGGTGACGACCGAGTGGGACTCGTTCTCTGCGGGATTCGACGGTTCGTTCGACACGTGCGGGCACTCCTCGGGCTCGGTTGACCCCTCGACTGTAGTCGGCGGCGGCCTCTACCCGAGCGCGTCGAGCACGCGGACGCCGAGCGCGCGCAGAGCGGAGGCGAGCTCGTCCCGGTCGGCGCCGGGGAGCACGAGCGAGCTGCGCTCGAGCTGGTGCAGGAGGACCTCCTCCAGGCCGGGCGGCAGGGAGTCCACGGCGAGCGCCCCCTCGAGTGCGGCGAGCACGGCGACGACGGCCACCGCGTCGCGTGCCGCGAGTCTGCGTGCGCTGATCTCCATGCGTCTCCGTCCGTGTCGTCCGACCCCGTCACCCTGCCGACAGGACGTGCCCCGGAGAGGGGCGCGGGGGCGACCGGTGCGCAATCCGTCCAGGTGGCATCCTGGTCCGATGGGTGCCGGTCCTGCGCTGCAGCGCTTCACGCGCTCCGGGGCCGACCTGGAGGAGGCGCGGCGCTTCTACTCGGACGGCTACGGCGGGTCGGGATTCCGGACGGAACCGGTCGAGCGGCCCTTCTCCTTCCGCTACGACGTCTCCGGGAGCGAGGGCGTGAGCCTGCGGACGTCTGTTTTCCGGGGCTCCGTGTCCGGGGGGCTGCGTCCGGCGGGCGAGTACGTCGTCTCGTGGTTCCTCTCCGGCACGAGCGTGGTGGACCCGGAGGGCGATCGGATCGTCCACCTGCCGGGGCGGCCGGTCGTGTTCCCCAGCGCGCGTCCGTTCGAGTTCGTCAGCCGCGACTTCCAGCAGCGGCTCGTGCACGTGGCCGCCGGCCTCCTCGAGCAGGTCGCGTCCGAGGCCGGCGACGGCGTGCCGCTGCCGCTCGTCTTCGACCACCGCTCGATCGCCTCCGCGTCGGCACTCCCGGGCTGGTGGCGGGCGGTCGACGACTTCGCGGGCGTCCTCCGGTCGGGGAGCGAGGCGACAGCGCTGCAGCTCGTGGCGGCCGAGCGCGGCATCGCTCTGCACCTGCTCGCGACCTTCGCGCACCGGCCGGTCGTCGTTCCGGCGCAGGTGCTGCGGCCGGGGCTCGAGCACCTGCTGCGTGCCGCCGAGTTCCTGCACGCGTTCGCCGCGTCGCCCGTCACCGTGTCCGACATCGCGACAGCGGCGGGGCTCACTCCGCGGGCGCTGCAGGCCGCGTTCCGGAGGCACTTCGGCGACACTCCGCTCGGCTACCTGCGCGGCGTGCGTCTCGACCGGGCGCGCGTCGAGCTGCGCGAGGGCGCTCCGGGCGAGGAGACCGTGCGCGCCGTCTCCGCGCGCTGGGGCTTCCTCAACCAGGGCCGCTTCTCGGGGGCGTACCACCGCCGCTTCGGCGAGTACCCGGTGGAGACCCTGCGCCGCTGACGCTCAGGCGCCGGGAGCGAGATCGCGGGCGTAGCAGACCGAGTGCTCGGACCCGATGTAGGCGCCGAACGGCGGGATGGCGTGGTAGCCCTCCCGGAGGTAGAACCGCATCGCGTCGGGCTGGAGCGTCCCGGTCTCCAGCACCAGGCGCGTCGTGCCCAGAGCGGCCGCCCGCGCCTCGAGCGCGCGCAGGACGGCCGTGGCCGCTCCGGTGCCGCGGGCGGCGCGGTCGGCGAACATCCGCTTCACCTCGATCGCCCCCGGTCCGAGGACGTCGTCGTCGAGAGGCCGCAGTCCGCCGCAGGCCACCGCCGTGCCGCTCGCGTCGCGGGCGACGAGGAAGACGGGCACGTCGTCGGCCGAGGGCGGCGTGCCGGGCTCGTGGTCGTCGTTGCCGTAGCGCTCGTCGAGCTCGCACCGCTGCGCGTCGCGCAGACGCTCGGCGTCCGGGTGGGTCCACGCCACCTCGTCGATGGTCCAGCTCATGAGGGCTCCTCCCGGCCGCGCGGCGGGCACGGCCGAGGCCATTCTGCCGCGCCAGCTCCCTCCGGCCGGCCCGGTGGCAACCCCTTCCGCGCCGGGCCGCAGCGGGCGTCGACTGGAGGCCCACCGACGAAAGGACTCACCGTGCTCTCCGACTCCCCCATCGGCCCCGTTCTGCTCTCCCGCGACCTCGCCGCCTCCCGCGCCTTCTACGCCGGCTCCCTGGGACTGGAGGTCCTCGAGGAGAGCGAGTCGGCGATCGCCTACTCCTGCGGCGGCACGCGGCTCACCGTCACCGCCAGCACCACGGGCTCGAAGGACGAGCAGACCAAGGCCGCCTGGCGGGTGGCCGACCTGCGCGCCGAGCTGGACGCGCTGGCGGCTCGGGGCGTGGCTCCGGAGGACTACGACAGCGACGAGCTGCGCACCGAGAACGGCGTGGCCGACCGCGGCAGCGTCTGGGCGTCCTGGATCCTCGATCCCGACGGGAACGCGCTCGGCATCGAGCAGCCCAAGAGCTGATCGGCGCCGCTCTAGACTCGCCCCATGCCCGACGACTCCGCTCCGCTGCCCGCGCCCGGGTGGTACCCGCACCCGGCCGACCTCGGCTCGGAGCTCTACTGGGACGGCGCGGCGTGGACGGACCGGTCCCGTCCGTCCTCCTCGGCGCCCGCTCCCGCCTACGGCACGCCCCCGGGCGCTCCGGAGCAGGAGCTGTACGCCTATCCGTCCGCCCCGTCCTCCGCGGCGGGCCGCAACCCCATGGCGATCGCGAGCCTCGTGCTCGGCGTCCTGAGCCTGCTGATCAATCCGCTGCTGATCCCCTCGATCCTCGCCATCGTCTTCTCGGCGAAGGGCCGGGCGGCCGCACCGCTCGTCGGAGGCGGTCGCGGGCTCGCGACGGCCGGACTCGTCACCGGGATCCTCGGTCTGGTGTCGGGCGTCTTCACCATCGTCGGCAACCTCTCGGCCGGGGTCCCCGGCCTGGCCGGCTGACCGGGGTGCCGCGGCCCTCGACGCCCCGATGACCGCGCGCCGGAGCGCTCCCTGGCTCCTCGTCGTGGCGGTCGCCCTGGTCGCGCTGGTCCTGCGCGGTCCGATCGTCGCCGTCGCGCCCATCATCGACGCGGTGCGCGAGGACCTCGCGCTGTCCGCGGGCCAGGCGGGGATCCTCACCAGCATCCCCGTGCTCTGCTTCGCCCTGGCGACTCCGCTCGCCCTCCTGGTGATCCGCCGCGCGGGACCCGACGCCGCCGTGACCGTCACGGTGATCGGCGTCGCGCTCGGCACGATCGTCCGATCGATCGGCGACGTGGGACCGGCCGTGGCGGGCACCATCCTGATCGGCGTCTCCATCACGATCGGCAACGTCGTCCTCCCCGTCGTGATCCGGCGGGACGTCGCTCCCGAGCGCGTCGACCTCACGACGGGCGTCTACACCGCGGCCCTCAACATCGGCTCGACGATCACCTCGCTCGGCACCGCTCCGCTCGCTCTAACCCTCGGCTGGCGCGGCGCCCTGCTCGTCTGGCTCGCCCTCAACGCCCTCGCTCTGGCCGGCTGGCTCGTGGCCGTGGGGCCTCGGGCGGCCCTGCGTCCGACTCCCCGCCCGTCCCGCGCCGACCGCGCACCGGCCGCACCGGCTCCGCGGATCTTCCGCAGCGCGACCGTGCTGGCGCTCGCGCTCTGCTTCTCGAGCCAGGCGTTCTCGTACTACGGAGTGACGGCGTGGCTCCCCTCGCTGCTCGTCGACCGCAACGGCTTCTCGATCGCGACCGCGGGCGCGAGCGCCTCGGTGTTCCAGCTCGCCGCGGTCGCCGGCGCCCTCGGCGTCCCGCTCCTGGTCCGCAGGCTCGGACCGCTGGGGAGCATCGTGCTCGTCGGCCTCCTCTGGTGCACGGTGCCGGCGGGGCTGCTGCTCGCCCCGCAGCTCTGGGCGCTCTGGTGCGTGCTGGGCGGCGCGGCCCAGGGCGGAGGATTCACGGTGGTCTTCGTGCTCGTCGTGCGGCTCTCCCGCTCCGACGCCCACGCGTCGCGGCTCTCGGCCACGGTGCAGGGGATCGGCTACGCCGTGGCCGCCACCGCCCCGACCGTCATCGGCTTCGCGCACGACGCGAGCGGCGGCTGGGAGGCTCCCCTGCTGACCGTCCTCGCCGCGACCTGCTCCTTCCTCCTCTTCGGCACCCTCGCCGCCGCGCGCCAGCGCCGGGCCTGACCCGCGACACGACCGGCCGCGCCGTCAAGGGGGCCGTCCGACGACTGTCGGCCCCGTAGCGTGTCCGCATGGCCGAGCAGAGCACGACCCGCGAGAAGACAGCGCCCGATCCCGACGATTCCCGGAAGCCCGACGACGTCACCGACATCACCAAGCGCTCCTGGTTCTACGTCCTCAAGAAGACGGCCCGCGAGTTCGGCGCGGACCAGTGCACCGACCTCGCCGCCGCGCTCACCTACTACGCCGTGCTCGCGCTCTTCCCCGCCCTGCTCGCGATCGTGTCGGTGCTGGGGCTCTTCGGCCAGGCGCAGGCCACCACCGATCTGGTGCTCGACCTGATCGGGAACCTCGCGTCGAGCGAGGTCGTCGACCTGCTGCGCGACCCGATCCAGGCGCTGACCAGCTCCTCCGCCGCGGGTCTCGCCTTCGTGACCGGTGTCGTCGGAGCGATCTGGTCCGCCTCCGGCTACGTCGGCGCCTTCGGCCGCGCGATGAACCGCGTCTACCAGATCGACGAGGGGCGCCCCTTCTGGAAGCTCCGCCCGACGATGCTCGGCGTGACCGTGGTGACGGTCGTCCTGATCGTGATCGCGGCGCTCATCCTGGTGCTCAGCGGACCGGTCGCGACCGCCGTCGGCGACGTCGTGGGCCTCGGGCCCGCCGCCCTCACCGTGTGGAACATCGCGAAATGGCCGGTGCTCGTGGTCATCGCGATCGTGATCGTCGCGATCCTGTACTACTGGGCGCCCAACATCCGCCAGCCGAAGTTCCGCTGGATCAGCATCGGATCGATCGTCGCCCTGGCGATCTGGCTGATCGCCTCGACCGGCTTCGCGTTCTACGTGGCCAACTTCTCCAACTACAACAAGACCTACGGCTCGCTCGGCGCCGTGATCGTCTTCCTCCTCTGGATCTGGATCACCAACATCGCCCTGCTCTTCGGCGCGGAGTTCGACGCCGAGCTCGAGCGCGGACGCGAGCTGCAGGCGGGCATCGAGGCGGAGGAGACCATCCAGCTCCCCCCGCGCGACACCGCCGCGAGCGACAAGAAGGCGGCCGTGCACGAGAAGGACGTCCGCGACGGGCGCTGGCTGCGCCTGGCGAGCGAGAACCGCAGCGACGAGGGCGCGGCCCAGGACGACGAGGCCGCGAAGAAGAAGTGACTCAGGACTCGGCCGACCAGAGCGCGCGGTAGTAGGCCGCGCGCTCGTCGTCCGGATCCGCTCCGTACTCCGCGAGGAGCAGCGGGGTGTGGCCGGGGCCGTAGTTCCAGCCGAGGCTGACCGCGGCGACCGCCAGATCCGCCCAGCGGTCGCCCACGCCCAGGTCGCCGACGTCGACCGTGCCGCTCCAGCGTCCGTCGTCGTCGACGAGCGTGTTCGGAGCGCACGCGTCGCCGTGCACCACGACGGGGTCCACGAGCTCCGGAGCCGCGCCGAGCGCCGACGGCCGGCGCGCGAACCAGGAGTCGCCGCGCAGCTCTTCGGGCACCGCGTCGACGGGGAGCGCGTGGACCGCCCGCAGGCCGGCCGCGATCGCGCGGACGGCCTCCTCCGGCCGGGCTGTCCACTTCGGATCGATGGCGCTCCGCCCGGGCAGCGGTGCGGTGAGGAGCCACTGCCCCTCCTCGTCCTCGCCCGCCTCCAGGATCCGGGGCGCGTCGATCCGCCCCTCCAGCCAGCGCAGACGCGCGATCTCGCGACGGAGGTCGACGCCCGTGGACCGGGGATTCCACTTCAGGTACCCGGCGTCCACGCGGAAGGTCAGCCCGTCGAGCTCGTTGCGCCAGACGAGCGCCGGATCGGTGCCGCCGTTCAGGCGCCTCGCCGGCGACGGGATCCGGACGCCCTCGAGCGAGGACTGCCGTGCGAGGTCCGGACCGCTCATGCCCTCAGGGTAGGCGCCCCGATCCTGAGAGGATCCGCATGCCGCGGACCGCGCCACCCGCCTCCTCCGAGCAGCGCGCCCTTACCCTGACGGGCGTGCCGGAGCAGCCGCCCGGCGCGATCCGGTGACGAGGGAGCCCCCGTGACGCAGAGCGACGACGACCGCGGGCCCGTGCAGCCCGACTTCTCGAAGGAGCAGGAGGGCTACCGTCCCGGGCTCAAGCCCCGGCAGCTGCAGATGATCGCCATCGGCGGCGCGATCGGCACCGGCCTCTTCCTCGGCGCGGGCGGCCGACTCGCCACCGCCGGTCCCTCGCTCGTCGTCGTGTACGCGGTCTGCGGTGTCTTCGCCTACCTGATCCTCCGCGCGCTCGGCGAGCTGGTCCTGCACCGGCCGAGCTCGGGCTCCTTCATCTCCTACGCCCGCGAGTTCCTGGGCGAGAAGGCCGCCTTCGTCGCCGGATGGATGTACTTCCTGAACTGGGCGATGACCGCGATCGCCGACGTCACCGCGGTGGCCCTCTACGTGAAGTACTGGTCGCTCTTCTCCTCCGTGCCCCAGTGGCTCCTCGCACTCATCGCCCTGGTCGTCGTGCTCTCGCTCAATCTCGTCTCGGTCAAGGTCTTCGGGGAGCTGGAGTTCTGGTTCGCGCTCATCAAGGTCACGGCGCTGGTGGTCTTCCTGGTGATCGGCGTCGTCGTGCTCGCCGCGGGCTGGCCGCTGCAGTCCGGCGGCGTCGCCGTGGACCCCGGGATCAGCCTCTGGAACGACAACGGCGGCATCCTGCCCGGCGGCCTGGTCGCCAGCGTCCTGGTCGTCCAGGGCGTGGTGTTCGCCTACTCCGGAGTCGAGCTTGTCGGCACGGCGGCGGGCGAGACCGCGGAGCCGGCGAAGGTCATCCCGCGCGCCATCAACTCGGTCATCCTGCGCATCGCCGTCTTCTACGTCGGCTCGGTGCTGCTGCTGACGCTGCTGCTGCCCTACACGGCCTACTCGAAGGGCGAGAGCCCGTTCGTCACGTTCTTCAGCTCGCTGGGCGACGGCTCCTCGGGCGAGATCGCCGGATCGATCATGAACTTCGTCGTGCTGACGGCCGCGCTCTCCAGCATCAACGCCGGGCTCTACTCGACCGGCCGCATCCTCCGCTCCATGGCGCTCAACGGCTCCGCCCCCGCCTTCACCGGCCGGATGAACAAGCAGGGCGTCCCCTACGGCGGCATCCTGCTCACGGCGAGCATCACCCTGATCGGGATCGTGCTGAACCTCTTCGTGCCGTCCGAGGCCTTCGAGATCGTCCTCAACGTCTCGGCGCTGGGCATCGTCACGGGCTGGGGCATGATCGTCCTCTGCCAGATGCAGCTGCAGCGCTGGGCGGCCCAGGGGCGCCTGGAGCGCCCGTCCTTCCGGATGCCCGGCGCCCCGGTGACCTCGTGGCTCACCCTGGCGTTCCTGGTGATCGTGGTGGTCCTCATCGCCGTCGACTTCCCGACCGGCACCTGGACCGTGGGGATCGTCGCGGTGGTCGGCGTGCCCGCCCTGATCGTGGGCTGGCACGTCGCGAAGCCGCGCATCCTGGCGATCGCGTCCGCCCGTGACGGCTTCACCGGCGCCCACCCCGTGATCGCCGCCCGTCCGGCCTCCGAGGCCAAGCGCGACGGGAACGAGCGGCGCCGCGAGTAGGGCGGGTCAGCGCCGGCGGAGGTAGCGCAGGAGCAGCGTGTCGCCGGCGCTGAGCACGTGCGCCAGGTGCTGCGGGCGCGGTCCGGGGACGTCGCCGCGGGCGAGCCTCCCGGAGTCCCCCGCCTCGAGCGTCGGAGCGACGGTCAGGCAGAGCTCGTCGACGGCGTCCGCGGCGAGGAGGGTCCCGAGCAGCGACGGACCGCCCTCGCAGTGGATCCTGCCGAGCCCCCGCTCCGCGAGCTGCGCCCGCATCCGCGTCGCGTCGAGCTCTGCGTCGCCGCAGACGAGCACGTCGGCGACCTCGGCGAGCTCCGCGCGGCGGCGGGCCGGCGAGGAGCCGGTGGTCACGACGATCGGGCGCACCGGCGCCTCGGTGAAGATCCGCGAGGCGGGATCGAGGTCGAGCGACCCCGAGACGATCGCGAAGACGGGCTGCGGGGCGAGCCCGGTGCCGAGCCGGGCTCGCACGGACTCGTCGCTCAGCACCATCGGACCGTAGCCCTCGGTCCGCACCGTGCCGGCCGCGACGAGCACGACGTCGGCGAGCCGGCGGAGCAGGTCGAACACGCGCAGGTCCGCCGCGCCCCCGAGATCGCCCGAGACGCCGTCGCGGGTGACCGCTCCGTCGACGCTCGCGACGAAGTTGACCCGGAGCCACTGCTCGCCCGCCCCGTCCGCGTAGAGGGCCAGCAGAGCCTCCTCGGACAGGTCCTGCCCGGCCGGCGACAGGCCGTCGATGCGGGCGCTCACGCCGCCGGCTCCACGTTGTGGCGGAGGAAGACGGGCGCTCGCCAGCCCAGCACCGCCTCCGTCATCCGCACGGCGTCCACCGCCTGGCGCACGTCGTGCATGCGCACGATCCGCGCACCGTTCAGGATGCAGATCACCGCGGCGGCGAGGGAGCCCTCGAGGCGCTCCCCCTGCGGCCGGTCCAGCGCCTCGCCGATGAAGTCCTTGTTGGACACCGCGGCGAGCACCGGGAAGCCGAGCGCGGCCACCTCGCCCAGCCGGCGGGTGAGCTCGAGCGTGTGCAGGGTGTTCTTGTTCAGGTCGTGACCCGGATCGACGATGATCCTCCCGGCAGGCACTCCACCCGAGAGCGCGCGATCGACGCGGCTCCGCAAGTGGTCGACCACGGTCGCCACGACGTCGTCGTACTCGGGTCTCTCCGGCTCGCTGCGGGGAGCGCCCACGCTGTGGGTGATGACGAGCTGGGCGGAGGAGGAGGCGACGACCTCGAGCATCCGGGGGTCGTGCAGCCCGCTCGTGTCGTTGACGACGGAGGCGCCCGCGGCGATGCTCGCGCGCGCCACCTCGGCGCTCGTCGTGTCCACCGAGACGACCACGTCGCTCCGCTCCGCGATGCCCGCCACGACGGGGACCACCCGGTCGAGCTCCTCCTGGAGCGTGACGGCGGGGCCGCGGCCGAACGGCACTCCGCCGATGTCGACCCAGTCGGCGCCGAGCTCCGCGGCGCGCACGGCGGCCGCGATGGCGCTGTCCAGGGCGAAGGTGGAGCCCTTGTCGTAGAAGGAGTCGGGCGTGCGGTTCACGACCGCCATCACGGCCACCTGCCGCTCGAAGTCGAACTCTCGTCCGCCGATGTGCCGCGTGGTCATGGGCGCGTCCCTCCCGCTCGGAGCGCCGGGAGAAGGCCGGCGCCGCTCACCCTAGACGAGCGGAGTCGGCGGAGGCTGGAGCGGGCCGCCCTCGAGCAGCGCCTGGAAGAGGACGTGGTCCTGCCACTCCCCGGCGATCCGCAGGTAGCGCCGCGCGACGCCGATCCGCTCGAAGCCGTTGCGCTGCAGCACGGTCTGCGATCCGACGTTGTGGAGGAGCGTCCCGGCCTGCACGCGGTGCAGCCCCAGATCCTCACGCGCGGTGCGCAGGACGGCTCCGACCGCGCGGGTCATCACGCCGCGGCCCTGCAGACCGCTGTCGAGCCAGTAGCCGAGATCGCCGCTGTCGAAGGCGCCGCGGACGATGTTCGCGAGAGTCAGCCGACCGACGATCACGCCGCCCGCGTCGAGGACGAGCGGGAGGACGCTGCCGGCCCGGTGCGCGGCGAGCGCGTCCGCGACGGCGTCGGTCTGGCCCCCCGCCTCGAAGAAGCGGGTCGAGCGCGTCGGCTCCCAGGGCGCGAGGTGCCGGCGGTTGCGCCGGTACGCGGCGGCGAGGGCCGGTCCGTCGTCCCGCGAGACGAGCCGCAGGAGGGTGCCCTGGTCGTCGACGGGGATCGGGGCGGGCATCCTGCGAGGGTAGCGCCGGAGCCGGGAACGACAGAACCCCCGGCCAGGGGCCGGGGGTTCTCGTGGTGGGCGATACTGGGATCGAACCAGTGACCTCTTCCGTGTCAGGGAAGCGCGCTACCGCTGCGCCAATCGCCCGTTGCTCCGCGCGGAGCGCCTCGTTCGGTGAACGATCGAGGTGGATACGGGATTCGAACCCGTGTATACGGCTTTGCAGGCCGCTGCCTCGCCTCTCGGCCAATCCACCGTGTACGGGATTCGGTGTCGGCGGCCCGAGGGCCGACCAGGTGGGAGGCACCCGAGGGTGCCGTCCCGATGACGCCGGTCCGAGGACCGGTGTTCGAGCGGATGACGAGATTCGAACTCGCGACCCTCACCTTGGCAAGGTGATGCGCTACCGCTGCGCCACATCCGCATGTAGGTCGTACTGGTGTTGCCGTCTTGCGTGTCGTGCTGTCTTGCTGTCTGTCCGGCGCTTTCGCTGCCCGGCTCGACCTAGAAGAATGTATACGACAGCGGCGCCGGAATCCAAATCGAGCGGACGCCGATCCCGCCGCTCGGAGTCCGATCCGCGTCTTTCCGCGCGAAACCGGCTCGTCGCCGTCCGTTCACCCGGGCGTGGCGGGCGTCGGCGGTGCATCCGGGCCCCGCGGATCCGCTACGATCGTCTCTCGGGTCGTCCAGCACGTCCCCCTGGGCGATTGGCGCAGTTGGTAGCGCGCTTCCTTCACACGGAAGAGGTCATCGGTTCGAGTCCGGTATCGCCCACCCTCACCCCCGGTCCGTGCTCACGCACTCGGCCGGGGGTTCTCTCGTCCCGCCGCGGTCGTCCTCCGGCCTCGCAGCGCCCAGTCGAAGGAGCCGACCCGCGATGATGGGCCGCTCGCACGCCGTCTCCGGTGCGCTCGCCTGGGCCGTCGCCGCCTCCGTGCCCGCCGTCGCCGGGCCCCTCGGCCTCGCGGGTCTCCCGCTCGACCTCCGACTGGTCGGCCTCGGAGTCGCCGCCGGCTGGGCCCTGGTGCCCGACGCGGACCACGCGAGCGCGACCGTCTCCCGCTCGGCGCCGGCCGCCTCCCTGCTCACCGCGACCGCGGGCCGGATCAGCGGAGGGCACCGGCACGGGATGCACTCGCTGCTCGCGGTCGCCGTCGTCTGGTACCTGGTGCCGGTGCTCACGGCGCTGCGCTTCCCGGTGCCGGTCGTCGGTCCCGTCGCCGTGGCCGCCGTGCTCACGCTGCCCGCCCTCGCCTTCGCCGCGAAGGCCGTCCGGGCCGCCCCCTCCTGGCGCATCGCCTGGGCCGGGGCGACGGTCGTCACGGTCCTGCTCGTCGCGCTCGCCGACGGCACCTGGGCGTGGCTCCGGGTCGCCGCGACGCTGGGCTACCTCGTGCACGTGGCCGGCGACGCCCTCACGACCGGCGGGATCAACTGGCTGTGGCCGCTGCGCGTGCGCCTGCCGCGGCGCCTGCGCCGGACACCGCTGCGCCACGTCTGGACCACCGGAGGCTACGCCGCGCTGCCCGTCCTGGGCTCCTCCGGGTCCTGGCGCGAGACGGTCCTCTACTGGCTCATGTCCGCGGCGACGATCGTGCTCACCGCCTCGATGATCACGGCCGAGCTGCGGTAGCCCGGGGCGCCCTCCTCAGAAGACCTTCCCCGGGTTCATGATCCCCAGCGGGTCGAACACGGCCTTGATCCCGCGCTGGAGCGCCAGCGAGTCCTCGCCCAGTTCCTCCGCCAGCCAGCGCTGCTTGAGCAGTCCCACGCCGTGCTCGCCCGTGAGCGTGCCGCCGAGGGCCAGGGCCGTGCGGAAGAGCTCCGCGGCGGCGTCCCAGACGTCCTCCCCCACGGGTCCGTCCCCCGCGGGCAGCACGAAGTTCGGGTGGAGGTTCCCGTCCCCCGCGTGGGCGACGGTGGGGATGCTGAGCCCCGTCCGCTCCTCGATGCCGCGGATCGCCGCGAACATCGCCGGCAGCGCGGAGCGGGGCACGCAGACGTCCTCGATCAGCACGCGGCCCTCCGCCTCGAGCGCCGGGTGGAAGGCCCGGCGGACGGCCAGCAGAGCCTCGCCCTCGGCCGGGTCCTCGGTCGCCTCGGCGGCGCCCCCGGAGGCGGTCACGATCTCGAGGACGCGCTGCGACTCCTCCGCCGCTCCTCCGCCGTCCGTCTGGACGAGGAGGTAGGCGGCACCGCGGTCCAGCATCGCTCCGGTGTAGCGCGAGATCGCGGCGAGCGCCGCCTCGTCCATCAGCTCCATCACCGCGGGACGGAGCCGCGCGGCGGTGATCGCAGCGGAGGCGGCGGCCGCGGCGACGACGCTCGGGAAGTACGCGCCGACCGTGACCACGCGCCCGGTCGGGATCGGGCGGAGCTTCACGGTGGCCTCCACGATGACGCCCAGCGTCCCCTCGGAGCCGGTCAGGAGCGCGGTGAGGTCGTACCCGGTGACTCCCTTCACGCTGCGGCGGCCGGTGCGGAGCAGGCGTCCGTCGGGGAGGACGACCGTCAACCCGAGCACCGCCTCGCGGGTCACGCCGTACTTGGCGCACAGCAGCCCCCCGGCGTTCGTCGCGATGTTGCCGCCGATGCTCGAGATCGCGCGGCTCGCGGGGTCGGGCGAGAAGACGAGGCCGTGCGGAGCGACGGCGTCCGACAGCGCCTGGTTGATGACCCCGGGCTCGACCACCGCCAGCTCGTCCTCGAGCGACACCTCGAGGATGCGGTCCATGGCGGCGGTCGAGAGGACGAGCGCTCCCTCGCTCGCCACTCCCCCGGCAGCGAGGCCCGTTCCCGCTCCGCGCGGCACGACCGGGAGCCGGTGCTCCGTCGCTATGCGCAGCGCCGCCTGCACGTCCTCGACCGAGCGGGCAGCGACGAGCGCGAGCGCGCGACCCGGTGCGGAGAAGCCCGACTTGTCGGTGTGCACGGCCTCGAACCCGGGGCCCTCGGTCAGGACCGCGTCGCCGAGCGCGTCGCGCAGCTGTCGGAGGATCTCGTGGTCGTGCATGGTTCACTCCGTGCGGTCGCGGGCGGGTCCTGCCGATCCTTCCACGGGCGCGGGGCAGGATGGCGGGATGACCGGAGTGACGCGATGGCCGCGGTGACGAGCGCGGGGATCCTGCTGCACCGCGAGGGCCCCTCCGGCACCGAGGTGTTCCTCGGGCGGATGGGCGGCCCCTTCTGGACCCGGCGCCCCCGCGCGTGGACGATCCCGAAGGGCGTGCACACGGGCGACGAGACGCCGTTGGACGCCGCGCGCCGCGAGTTCGAGGAGGAGACCGGCGCTCCTCCGCCCGTCGGGGAGCTGACCCTCCTCGGCGCGTTCCGGCAGAGCGCGGCCAAGACCGTCACGGTCTTCGCCGGGCGCGGACACGCGGACACCGCCTTCGTCGCGAGCAACACCTTCGAGCTGGAGTGGCCGCGGGGCTCCGGCGTGCTGCGCAGCTTCCCCGAGCTGGAGGACGCCCGGTGGCACCCGCTCGACGAGGCCCGCTCGCTGGTGGTGGCCGGGCAGGTCGCCGCCCTCGACGCGCTGGCCGAACTGCTGGCGGATCCGGACGGCGGGGACCGGGCCGGCACCGCCCCCTAGTCCGCGGTCGCGTAGACCCGCAGGCCCAGCGGCACGATCCGCACCACGGCCTCGTCGAATCCGTCGCGGGAGCCGTCGAAGCGCTCGGTCTCGCCGTCGTGCGCCCACTCGGGGTCGTCCCCCGCGGGTCGGCGCGCGCCGACGGTGATCTCCGGCGTCGAGAACGACTCCACCACCGGTGCCCGCCAGCCGGGCACACGGCCGACCACCGGGGTCGCCGTACGGCCGAGCAGGAGCGAGAACGCTCCCCGGGTGCGAGGAGTCCGTCCTGAGTGCAGGATGCGCACGTCGAGGTGGCCGTCGTCGAGCCGACGCCGGGCGAGCGGGGCGGCCGTGCGCGGGTGCTCCTGGTTCACCCCGACGAAGTACGACCAGACGAGCTGCGTGCGCCCGTCGCGCCGGAGCTCGAACGGATCGGTGCGCCGCACGACCGAGAGGGCCGCGATCACGGCGGCGAGCGGCTTCCCGATCCGCTTCTCGCGCTTCTCGCGGGCCGCGACGAACTCCGGGTAGACGCCGATCGAGACCGTGTTGAGCACCGTGACCGGGTCTCCCCCGTCCGCGACGACCTCGGCCACGTCGACGTCGCGGCGCTCGCCGATCGTCGCCGCGTCGAGCGCGTCCTGGACGGTGAGCAGCCCCAGCGCCTTCGCGAAGTGGTTCATGGTCCCGCCCGGCAGCACGAGCAGCGTCATCCCCTCGGCGCGGGCGAGAGCGGCACCGACCGACATGGTCCCGTCCCCGCCGTAGATCCCGAGCACCCGGGGCGGAGAGTCCCCCGAGCGCGCCTCGCGCACCACGTCGGCGAGGTCCTCTCCCTCGGTCAGCCGGTGCACGCGCGCCTTCGGGAACCGGGCTCGGACCAGCGGCTCGGGATCGGGGCGGTGCGAGTCCCGGCCCGCGCCGGGGTTGAGGACCACGAGGAGGGCGGCGCCGTCCCCCAGCGGGCTGCGGTCGACGGGGGGACGGGTCGCGCGCTCCGAGACGGGCACGTGGCGCGGCTCGGCCGGCAGGACGGCTCGGCCGACGACCGCGACCGCCGCGCCGAGCGCCGCGCCGCCGAGGACGTCCGAGAGCCAGTGGACGCCGACGTGCAGGCGGGAGAAGGCCACGGCGGCGGCGAGCGGGGCGACCGCCGCCCCCACTCGGGGCGACTCGAGCGCGACCCCGGCGGCGAAGGCGGCGGCGCTCGCCGCGTGCCCCGAGGGGAAGGACGCCGACGTCGGCACCGTCGCCAGGCGCCGGCCGACCGGGACGTCGACGAGGAGCGGCCGGTCGCCGCCGAACACGCGCTTGCCGACCAGGTTCGCGAGCGCGCTGGCCGCGGCGAGCGAGGCGGTCCCCCGCAGAGCGTCGCGGGGACGGCCCGCCAGGAGCAGCAGGACGCCGACGCCGGCCCAGAGGACTCCGTGGTCCGCGGCCCGGGAGAGCCCCACGAGCGCCCCGTCGACGACGGGCGACGGGCGACGGGCGTTCAGCCGCCGGGCCGCACGAGCGTCCGCCCGGCGCACGACGCGCGGGACGGTGACGAGTCGGCGGAGCAGGACGGACGGGGGTCGGGTTCCGCGGAGGGCCATGCGCTCAGCGTAGGAGGAGGCGCCTCCGCGGTCCCTGGACCGGTCGACGGCGCGCTACACCTCGCCGAAGCCCGACTCGACCAGATCGCCGAGCCGGCCGACCGCCTCCTGGGCCTGCGGCCCCGACGCCGAGAGGACGACCTCGTCCCCGCGGTCGAGCCCCAGCGACATCACGCCGAGCAGGCTGGTGGCGTCCTTGCCGTTCGCGTCGATCCGGGCGTCGAAGGTGGCGGCGAGCGTCACGAAGTCGGCCGCGGGACGGGCGTGCAGGCCGTTCGGGTTGATGAGGCGGACGCGGCGCTGCACGCGCTCGTCACCGGGCGGAGCCTCCTCGGCGGGAGCCGCGAGCGCCTCGCCCCGGGCCGACTCCGCGGCGGCGAGCACCTCGTCCAGCGACGCCCCCGTGCCCGCGGCGACGGCGGCCGCGACCGCCCCCTCCACCAGCGGGGCGTCGGCGATCCGGACCCGGGCGCGCGCGTCGTCGTCGAGGAACTCGACCGCGGTCTCCGCCGTCATGATCGCCGAGCCGAGGTCGCAGAGGACGACGACCCCCTCGCCGGAGTCCGCTTCCGCCAGGGCCGCCGTGATGCGGTCGAAGCTGGTGCCGATGCCGCCGTCGTCCGTCCCGCCCGCGGCGACCAGCGCAACCGAGGCCGCCATCTGCTCCGCGAGCTCGACCAGCCCCTCCGCCAGCTGCGCGCTGTGCGAGACCAGGACCAGCCCGACGCTCACGCCGCCGCCTCGGCTGCTGCGCGGAGCAGGAGAACGGTCGACACGCTGCCGGGATCACGGTGCCCGATGGCGCGCTCGCCGAGGTAGCTGGCGCGTCCCTTGCGGGCGACCAGCGGGTCCGTCGACTCCGCTCCCCTCTGCGCCGCCTCCGCCGCCGCGGCGAGGACGCCGGCTGGAGCCGCTCCCTCCTCGGCGGCGGCCGCGGCCGCGTCGACCGCCGGCGTCCACGCGTCCACCATCGTCTTGTCGCCCACCTCGGCCTTGCCGCGGAGCACGATGCCGTCCCTCGCCGCGGCCAGGAGCGCTGCGACGTCCGCGCCCTCGAGCGCGTCCTCGCCCGCGACCGCGGCGGAGGCCTTCAGGAACGCCGTGCCGAACAGCGGGCCCGAGGCGCCGCCGACGGTGGAGATGAGCGTCGTCGCGACCAGCTTGAGCACGTCCGCCGGGAGCCCCTGCTCCGGCGCCGCGTCCAGCTTCGCGACCACGGCCTGGAAGCCGCGGTCCATGTTCTCGCCGTGGTCCCCGTCGCCGATCGCCCGGTCGAGCGTGATCAGCTCGACCCGGTGCTCCGCGATCGACTCGGCGGCGCGGCGGATCCACGCCGTCGCCCACGCCGCGTCGAGCCCGGCTCCCTGTGCGTCCTGCATGGTCGTCTCCTCCTCGTGCGCCGCTCCTGCGGCTGTCGTTCCGGTCATGGTCTGCGCGCGGGCGCTCAGCGTCCCCACCGCAGCGCCGCGGTCTGCACCGGGGAGTCCCACAGCTCGGTCAGGGCGTCGTCGAGCTTGAGGACGGTGAGCGAGAAGCCCTGCATCTCGAGCGACGTCGTGTAGTTGCCGACGAGGCTGCGCGCGACGGAGATCCCCTTCTCGGCCAGCGCCTCGGCTGCGCGGCGGTAGGCGAGGTACAGCTCGATCTGCGGCGTGCCGCCCATGCCGTTCACCAGGAGCAGCACCTCGTCCCCGGAGGAGAACGGCAGGTCATCCAGGATCGGGCCGAGGATCCGGTCGACGATGCGGTCGGCCGGCTCCAGCGCGATCTTCTCCCGGCCGGGCTCGCCGTGGATGCCGATGCCGATCTCGATCTCGTCCTCGCCCAGCTCGAAGCTCGGCTCGCCCGCGTGCGGGACGATGCACGGCGTGAGGGCGACGCCCATCGAGCGCACGTTGGCGATCACCGTCTCGGCGATCGTCGCGACCTCGTCGAGGGAGTCGCCCCGCTCGGCCGCGGCGCCCGCGATCCGCTCGACCAGCACGGTGCCGGCCACGCCGCGGCGGCCGGCGGTGTAGAGCGAGTCCTTCACCGCGACGTCGTCGTCGACGATCACGCTGCGCACCTCGATCCCCTCGGCGCCGGCGAGGTCGGCCGCGGTCTCGAAGTTCAGGACGTCGCCCGTGTAGTTCTTCACGATGTGCAGCACACCCGCGCCGCCGTCGACGGCCTGCGTGGCCGCGACGATCGGGTCGGGCGTGGGCGAGGTGAAGACGGGACCGGGGACGGCTGCGTCCAGCATCCCGAATCCGACGAAGCCCGCGTGCAGCGGCTCGTGCCCGCTGCCGCCTCCGCTGACGATGCCCACCTTGCCCGAGCGGGGCGCGTCGGCCCGCACCACGAACAGGGGATCCGACACCACCCGGACCAGGTCGGCGTGCGCCAGGCCGAAGCCGGCCACCGACTCCGTGACGACGTTCTTCGGGTCGTTGATGAGCTTCTTCATCGAGGTCTCCTCCAGGATCGGGCCACCACTCGGGCGTCCCGTGACCTGCGGGCGATCCGGCGCGTGGTGGATCGCCGCCCGCACCGTCGCGGACAGCATCCCCACGTTACGCCCTGCGCTCGCGCCTACGGCAGCGGGACGACGGCGCGCTGCGTCTCGCGGACCCACTCCTCGAGCTTGGCCGTGGCGGCCCCGGAGTCGACGGCCTCCGCCGCGCGGTCCATCGACGTCCGCAGGCGCTCCAGGACGGGCGTGCGCACCAGGTCCGGGTCGCGCGCCAGGTCGAACGCCGCGAGGCCCGCGGCCGCGTTCAGAAGGACGATGTCGCGGACGGGGCCGCCGTCTCCCGCGAGCACCGAGCGCACCACGCTCGCGTTGTAGGCGGCGTCGCGGCCGCGCAGCTCGTCGATCCGCGCGCGGGGCAGGCCCAGGTCGCGCGGGTCGAGGTCGTGCTCGACCACGGAGCCGCGCGACACCTCCCAGATGTGGCTGTGACCCGTGGTGGTGAGCTCGTCGAGGCCGTCGTCCCCGCGGAACACCAGAGCCGTCGCCCCGCGCGTCCGGAACACTCCGACGACCAGCGGCACCCGGTCGAGGTGCGCCACTCCGACCGCCGACGCCTCGGGACGCGCCGGATTGCAGAGCGGGCCGAGGAAGTTGAACACCGTCGGCACGCCCAGCTCGGCGCGCACCGGACCGGCGTGCCGGAAGCCGGGGTGGAAGAGGGACGCGAAGACGAAGGCGATCCCCGTCCGCCGGAACACCTCGGCCACCCGCTCGGGGGAGAGGGAGAGGTCGACCCCGAGTGCCGCGAGCACGTCGGAGGAGCCGGAGGAGGAGGACGCGGCCTTGTTCCCGTGCTTCACGACGGGCGTGCCGGCCGCGGCCGCGATGATCGACGCGGTGGAGGAGATGTTGACGGTCCCGAAGCGGTCCCCGCCCGTCCCGACGATGTCCAGGGCCATCGGGTCCACGTCCAGCGGCACCGCATGGTCGAGGATCGCGTCGCGGAAGCCGACGATCTCGTCGACGGTCTCGCCCTTCGCCCGGAGGGCCACCAGCAGTCCGGCGAGCTGCGCCGGAGTCGCCGCGCCCTCCATCACCTGCTCCATGGCCCACGTCGCCTCGGAGACGCTCAGATCGGAGGACTCGAGGAGTGCGCTGAGAACGTGCGGCCAGGACAGGGTTTCCGACATGGCTCCCAGATTATGCGACGAGGATCGCCTCCCGGCTAGTGCGACTTCCCTCCCCTGCCATCGGCCATAATGGTCTGTGTGACGAGCACCTCTCTCCCCCCCACGGCCACCGCGCCCGTAGTGAACCGACCCAACCCGGTCGCGGTCGGAACGATCGTCTGGCTGGGCAGCGAGGTCATGTTCTTCGCGGGCCTCTTCGCGATCTACTTCACCCTGCGCAGCACCTCCCCCGAGCTCTGGGGCGCCGAGACCCAGATCCTCAACGTCCCCTACGCGGGCGTGAACACGGTGATCCTCGTGGCCTCGTCGTTCAGCTGCCAGTTCGGCGTGTTCGCCGCCGAGCGGCTGCAGCCGCGTGCGACGGGCCTCAGCCCGTTCAAGTGGGGAATGGTCGAGTGGTTCTTCCTCACCTACGCCCTGGGCGCGGTCTTCGTCTCCGGCCAGGTGCTCGAGTACGCGACCCTCGTCTCCGAGGGCGTCACGCTCTCCAGCAACGCCTACGGCTCCGCCTTCTACCTGACGACCGGCTTCCACGCCCTGCACGTCACCGGCGGCCTCATCGCGTTCCTCCTCGTCATCGGCCGCGGCTTCGCGGTCAAGAACTTCGGCCACAAGGAGGCGACGAGCGCCATCGTCGTCTCGTACTACTGGCACTTCGTCGACGTCGTCTGGGTCGGCCTGTTCGCCGTCATCTACTTCCTCAAGTGACGCGCCCGCCGATGCCCCACTCCACTCCCGACCCCCGCAGGAAGGACGCCTCGATGGCCTCCCCGAAGACGAAGAGCCGAGCCAAGAAGGGTCGCCGCCACCCGCTCGCCACCCTGGCCCTGATCGCCATCGGCCTCGGGCTCACCGGCGGGACCTACGCCGCGGTCGGCGTCGCGACGTCCGCCTCCGCGGAGACGTCGTCCACCAGCCAGCAGACGATCGACGAGGGCTCGAAGCTCTTCGCCGCGAACTGCGCCACCTGCCACGGCCTCGACGCCGCGGGCACCGACAACGCTCCCTCCCTCATCGGAGTGGGCGCGGCGTCGGTCGACTTCCAGGTCGGCACCGGCCGCATGCCGATGCAGATGCACGGCCCCCAGGCGCTCGAGAAGCCGGTGCAGTTCACCGACGAGCAGGTCGGCGAGCTCGCCGCCTACGTCGCGTCGCTGGCCCCCGGCCCCGCGATCCCCGAGGGCGAGGTCCTCGACGGACAGGGCGACGCGGCGAACGGCGCCGAGCTGTTCCGCATCAACTGCGCCATGTGCCACAACGTCGCCGGAGCCGGCGGCGCGCTCACCGAGGGCAAGTTCGCTCCCCCGCTGGGCGGCGTGACCGAGGCGCACATCTACGAGGCGATGGTCACCGGCCCGCAGAACATGCCGGTCTTCAACGACCTGAACATCTCGCCCGAGGACAAGCGCGACATCATCTCGTACCTCAAGTACATCGAGGCCAACCCGTCCCCGGGCGGATTCGCGCTCGGCTCCCTCGGGCCGGTCGCAGAGGGCCTGTTCCTCTGGATCTTCGGCCTCGGCGCGATCGTGGCCCTGACGGTGTGGATCACCGCCCGATCCAACTAGACGACTGCAGCGCCCTGACGGGCGCGACTGACCCACGGCACCGACTGGTGCCGACACGGCGTGAAAAGGAGAACCATGGCAGAGCACGATGAGGGTGGCACGGACCTCGCCACCTCGTCGGCCACCGGGCACGGAACGGCTCCGGCCGGCACCGCGGTCGTGACGCGGGACCGCGTCCAGGACCCGGGCCTCCCGCCGCACCGCCCCCGGATGACCGACCTCGACCCCAAGGTCGAGAAGCGTGCCGAGCGCACGGTGTACACGCTCTTCTACCTCTCCTTCGCGGGCTCGATCTTCGCGGTTGCCGCCTACATGGCGTTCCCGATCACCGAGGACGTCGCGTCGGTCCGGCTGAACACGCTGTTCATCGGCCTGGGCATGTCCCTCGCGCTCCTGGGCATCGGCATCGCCGCCGTCCACTGGGGCAAGCAGCTGATGTCGGACCACGAGGGCATCGACATCCGCCACCCCGTCCGCAGCGCGGAGCCCACCCGCGCCCGTGCGCTCGAGATCTTCGACCAGTCCGACAAGGAGTCCGGCTTCGGCCGCCGCTCCCTCGTCCGGAACAGCCTGATCGCCTCCCTCGTCGTGTTCCCCCTGCCCGCCGTGATCCTGTTCCGGGGCCTCGGCCCGCAGGACCAGAACCCCGTCGCCCTCCTCAAGACCACCCTGTGGGAAGAGGGCACGAGGCTCACCCTGGACCCGTCGGGAGCGCCGATCCTCGCATCGGACGTCACCCTCGGATCCGCCTTCCACGTCATCCCCGAGGGCCTCAACGACGCCGAGGGCAAGCTGGAGGAGAAGGCCAAGGCCGCCGTCCTCCTGATGCGCCTGAAGCCGGAGGACCTCATCGTCAGTGAGGGTCGCGAGACCTGGAACTACGATGGAATCGTCGCCTACTCCAAGATCTGCACGCACGTCGGCTGCCCTGTGGCGCTGTACGAGCAGCAGACCCACCACCTGCTGTGCCCGTGCCACCAGTCGCAATTCGACATCACGCGCGAGGCCGCCGTCATCTTCGGCCCGGCGAAGCGTCCGCTTCCGCAGCTCCCCATCACCGTCGACGCCGAGGGTTACCTGGTCGCCAGAAGCGACTTCACGGAGCCCGTCGGACCGTCCTTCTGGGAGCGATGACTCACATGTCCACCACCACCCCCTCACGCCCCTCCAGCTCCCCCGCGGAGCCCGAGGACGGCGTCATCCTCGGATCCGGCAAGTTCCAGAAGGGGTACGTCGGAGCGGCGTCGAACTACATCGACGAGCGCACGAGCATCTCTGCGGTCGTCAAGGAGTTCGGTCGCAAGATCTTCCCCGACCACTGGTCCTTCCTCCTCGGCGAGGTCGCGCTCTACAGCTTTGTCATCATCCTGCTGTCGGGCACCTTCCTTACCTTCTTCTTCCAGGCCTCGATGGTCGAGACGCACTACGAGGGCAGCTACCTGCCCCTCAAGGGCATCGAGATGTCGGCGGCGATGTCGTCCTCGCTCGACATCTCCTTCGACATCCGCGGCGGCCTGCTGATGCGGCAGATCCACCACTGGGCGGCACTGCTGTTCGTGGCCTCGATCGGCCTGCACATGCTGCGCATCTTCTTCACCGGTGCGTTCCGCAAGCCCCGCGAGCTCAACTGGGTCATCGGCTTCGTCCTCTTCATCCTCGCGATGGCCGAGGGCTTCACCGGCTACTCGCTCCCCGACGACCTGCTCTCGGGCAACGGCCTCCGCATCATCGACGGCATGGTCAAGGGCATCCCGATCGTCGGCACCTGGATCTCGTTCCTGCTCTTCGGCGGCGAGTTCCCGGGCACCGACATCGTCGGCCGCCTCTACACGCTGCACATCCTGCTGCTGCCGGCGCTGGTGCTCGCGTTCATCGCCCTGCACCTCGTGTTCGTGGTCGTCCACAAGCACACCCAGTTCCCCGGTGCGGGCAAGACCGAGCAGAACGTCGTCGGCTACCCGGTGCTGCCGGTCTACGCCGCGAAGGCCGGTGGATTCTTCTTCATCGTCTTCGGCGTCGTCGTCCTCATCGCCTCGCTGTTCACGATCAACCCGATCTGGAACTACGGCCCGTACGACCCCTCGCCCGTCTCCGCGGGAACCCAGCCCGACTGGTACATCGGCTTCGCCGACGGCGCCCTGCGCCTCGTCCCGCCGGGACTCGAGTGGGCCATCCCGGGCATCGGAACCCTGTCGTTCAACATCCTGATCCCGCTCGTCGGTCTCGGACTGTTCATCGCCGTGGTCATGCTCTACCCGTTCCTCGAGGCGTGGATCACCGGTGACAAGCGCGAGCACCACCTGCTCGATCGCCCGCGCAACGCCGCGACCCGCACCGCGATCGGCGCCGCCGGAGTCAGCTTCTACGCCGTCCTCTGGGCCGCCGCCTCGTCCGACCTCATCGCGACGCACTTCCACCTCACGATGGAGGGCGTGATCCACAGCCTGCAGTTCCTGCTCATCGCGGGTCCGTTCATCGCGTACTTCATCACCAAGCGCATCTGCCTGGCGCTACAGAAGAAGGACCGCGAGATCGCGCTGCACGGCTTCGAGTCTGGCCGCATCGTCCGCCTCCCCGGCGGCGAGTTCATCGAGGTGCACCAGCAGC
Organism: Rathayibacter sp. AY1D9; assembly: GCF_002932395.1. Taxonomy (NCBI): domain Bacteria; kingdom Bacillati; phylum Actinomycetota; class Actinomycetes; order Micrococcales; family Microbacteriaceae; genus Rathayibacter; species Rathayibacter sp. AY1D9. The sequence goes on along the minus strand of NZ_PSVQ01000017.1, from coordinate 10,128 downwards.
TCGACGAGTACGAGCGCTGGAAGCTCGTCGGTCAGGACGAGTACGAGCCCCTGATGATCCGTCCGGACTCGCGTGGCCGCATCACCGCCCCGCAGCGCGTCCGCGCCGGCCTCTCCCGCTGGTTCTTCGAGGACCGGATCACCCCCGTCACCCAGAAGGAGCTCGAGAGCTCGCACAGCGAGCACTGATCCTCCCCCCCGAAGGGCCCGGACGTTCATTCGTCCGGGCCCTTCGTCGTTCCTGCAGCGGGGCGGCGCCTGTCCTCCGGCGCGGTGGAGGTCGGCGGTGGACCGAGAGCCGGTGAGACCGGATCACAGCGCCTCGACGGCGACAAGCCGGCAGGAACGTGGGGCGATACTCCGGACCTCGAGACCTCCGCTCCTTGAATCACGAGACGCCGTCTCACCGCCGAGCTGGAGACGTCCGCCGCCATCCGATCATGGAGTGAGCCAGCCCCTCTGCGTGCTCGCAGTGTGGTCGTCCGGTGAGGTCCCCGGTCCCCGTACACGTCGAGACGCTCCGGATCGGTTCGAGGGTACCCATTCCCAGCAGGACTATCAGGACTGCCCTCCCCCCCACTCACGGTCGAACCCTCTGTGATCGGCGACGGCGACGCTCGCCGGTGAGACCGAGCATGCGACCTCCGGACATCGACGACCGTCGCTGCAGCGGCGTCTCAGGCTCCCTGGCGTCGCGCCGACCGGCACACAACCCGTTAGCAAGGACCGAGGAGCTCCACGAGCTGCAGGGGCGCGCGCGGTTCAGTCGGGGTGCAGGCTCCACTGGGTTCAGAACGGTGTGCAAGAGGCCCGCAGGGCGGCGCAGGCGCCAGAACAGGCGCAGCAGCCCCAGTACAGCCGCAGGCGCAGCAGTATCCGCGATCCGTAGCGCGCCACCGCCGTCGGCACGCCCACAGGCGCACAGGAGAGCCGCCACAGGCGTAGCCCGCTCACCCGCAACCGGAGCAGGAGCCGTCGCAGCGCAGACCCGTAGGGGTGATGACGCGGGCCGACGCTCCTGCTCGGCGCCGCCCGCTGCACTCCCCTGCGAGCTTCCACGTCGCGGGCCGTCGGGATGTGCCCCGACGAGTTCCTCCGCGCAGGACGCCTCGGTGTCCCGCCAGCAGCATGACACCGCGAGAGATCCAGCTCACCTCGTCATCCCTCACTGAGCGGTCCCGGCCCTCACCGGGAGGTCCCGGCTCTCACCGGGAGGCTCGATCCGCCACCGATCGGCGAGTGCCGCCCCTGCACGAAGCCGAATGGCCGAGCCGACCCGGCCCCGACCGCGCGTCGCTTCCTCCTGGATAAGCGAAAGGGCCGGGTGCACGGAGCCGAAGCCCTCGTGCACCCGGCCCTCGGCCGTGCGATGCGCCCTAGCGGGCGAAGTACCCGCGGTAGTACTCGTACACCCAGCCGGCGATGGCGACCAGGAAGAGCCCGACGGCGATGTAGGTGATCCAGAACCCCACGGCAAGGCCGAGGAATCCGAGGGCCGCGGAACCGCCCAGGATCAGGGGCCACCAGCTCCACGGGCTGAAGAAGCCCAGCTCGGGGTCTCCGTCATCGATATCCGCATCGAGGCGGTCCTCGGGGAGCTCGGCACCCTGCGCCTTGTGGACGCGGCCGACGTAGAACGCGATGAACGCGCCCAGCACGGCCGAGAGGCCGATGCCGACGGTGCCGACCCACTCCACCTGGCCCGTGTCGAGCAGCGACCACACGATGTACGTGATGTCGGCGAGGAGGAAGAAGCCCGCGAGGAGCCAGAAGAGATTGACGTTGGCGCGCATGGCCCTACTTCACCGTGCCTTCGGACTTGTCGTACGTGGGGGCGTCCGGAGCATCCTTCGCCGGACCGATTCCGACGGGGATGCCGGCCTCGGGATGGTTGAGGTCGAACGCCGGGGCCTCGCTGCGGATCCGCGGGATCGAGGTGAAGTTGTGGCGGGGCGGCGGGCACGAGGTGGCCCACTCGAGCGACCGGGAGAAGCCCCACGGGTCGTTCACCGTCACCTTGGGCGCCTTGCGGGCCGTGATGTACACGTTCAGGAAGAACGGGATCAGCGACACCGCGAGGATCATCGCTCCGACCGTCGACACCTGGTTCATCCAGGTGAAGCCGTCCTCGGGGAGGTAGCTGGCGTAGCGGCGCGGCATGCCGACGACGCCCAGCCAATGCTGGATGAGGAAGGTGGTGTGGAAGCCGATGAACAGCAGCCAGAAGTGCCATTTGCCCAGCGTCTCGTTCAGCATCTTGCCGGTCCACTTCGGCCACCAGAAGTAGAAGCCCGAGAACATCGCGAAGACGACGGTTCCGAACACGACGTAGTGGAAGTGCGCCACCACGAAGTACGAGTCCGAGACGTGGAAGTCGAGCGGGGGCGACGCGAGGATCACGCCGGTGAGTCCACCGAAGGTGAAGGTGATCAGGAAGCCGATCGCCCAGATCATCGGGGTCTCGAAGGTCACCGATCCGCGCCACATGGTGCCGACCCAGTTGAAGATCTTCACGCCGGTCGGAACCGCGATGAGCATCGTCATCAGCGAGAAGAACGGCAGCAGGACCGATCCGGTGACGTACATATGGTGCGCCCACACCGTCACGGAGAGGGCGGCGATCGCGATGGTCGCGTAGATCAGCGTCTTGTAGCCGAAGATCGGCTTGCGGCTGAAGACCGGGAAGACCTCGGACACGATGCCGAAGAACGGCAGCGCGATGATGTACACCTCGGGGTGGCCGAAGAACCAGAACAGGTGCTGCCAGAGCAGGACCCCGCCGTTGGCAGCATCGTAGATGTGTGCGTCGAACACGCGGTCGGCGCCGAGGGCGAACATCGCGGCGGCGAGCACCGGGAACGCGAGCAGCACGAGGATCGACGTCACCAGGATGTTCCAGGTGAAGATCGGCATGCGGAACATCGTCATGCCGGGAGCGCGCATCGTGATGATCGTCGTGATGAAGTTCACCGCGCCGAGGATCGTGCCGAAGCCCGAGAGCGCGAGGCCGAAGACCCAGAGATTGCCGCCGAGCCCTGGTGAGAACGTCGTACTCGACAGTGGCGCGTACGCGAACCAGCCGAAGGACGCCGCACCCTGTGGGGTGACGAATCCGGCGACCGCGATGAGCGAGCCGAAGCTGTAGAGCCAGTACGCGAAGGCGTTGAGGCGGGGGAACGCGACGTCGGGGGCGCCGATCTGCAGCGGCATCAGGACGTTGGCGAACCCGGCGAAGAGCGGCGTCGCGAACATCAGCAGCATGATCGTGCCGTGCATCGTGAACAGCTGGTTGTACTGCTCGCGCGTCTCGACCACGTTCAGGCCGGGCTCGAACAGCTGGGCGCGGATGACGAGTGCCATCACGCCGGCGATGCAGAAGTAGATGAACGACGTGATCAGGTACATGTACCCGATGACCTTGTGGTCGGTCGACGTCATCCAGCGGACGAGGACGTTCGCCTTGCGCTGGACCGGCGGAGTGCCGGCGGTGCGCGTCGGGCGGGGTGCCGTGGCGGTGCTCATGCTCCCTTACTCCTCGTTCTCGCGGGCCGGCGCGCCGGTTCCGGGAAGGTTCGAATTGCGGTTGTACTCGGCGCCGAGCTGACCGGTCTGGCCCGCGTCGCGCAGCGACTGGATGTAGTCGTCGTACTCGCCCTGCGAGACGACCTTGACGTTGAAGAGCATCGCGGAGTGGTACTCGCCGCAGAGCTCGGCGCACTTGCCGGCGTAGGTCCCCTCCTTGAGCGGCGTGACGTACATGTAGTTCGTCTTGCCGGGGATCATGTCCTTCTTGTAGAGGAAGTCGACGACCCAGAAGGAGTGGATCACGTCGCGCGCGTCGAGCTGGATCTTGATCTTCTGTCCGACGGGCAGGTAGAGCGTGGGGATCTCGGACTCGACGAGCGAGCCGGCGGCGTCCCCGCCCTCCTGGTACTGGCCCTGGATGCCGGCGGAGTAGACGTCCTCGTCGACGTAGTTGAAGTCCCACGCCCACTGCTTGCCGTACACCTGGATGGTCTCGTCCGGGTTGTCGTAGGGCTGCTCGATCGCGGCCTGGTCGCGCGCGGTGAAGGCGAAGAAGCCGATCACGAGGATCAGCGGCACGATCGTGTAGAAGATCTCGATCGGCATGTTGTAGCGCAGCTGGACCGGCAGGCCGGTCTGCCCCTTGCGACGGCGGTAGACGACCACCGCCCAGATGGTGAGACCCCACGTGACGACGCCGACGGCGAGCAGGACGATCCAGGAGGTGACCCAGAGTCCGATGACGCGGTCGACGTGGTTCGTCGTGCCGGGTTCGGTGGGGAGCCAGCCCTGGAGCTGCTCTTGCGTGCAGCCCGCGAGGACGAGGGCGAGGGCTCCTGCGACGGGGGCAGCGACCCATCTGCGGATTCGGCGATTGAAGCGCACCGGTGACCTTTCGGAAGACTGGGGACCAGTTCACACGAAACTGTATTAGACCGGCTCCAGCCTACCCTTCCGCTCCGGCGGCCCGGTGCACGACGACCCGCTCTTGACGTCCCGGCCGAGTGGTGCAGTCATGACGAACGGCGCCCGACGGGCCACCGGAGTGGACTGTCGGACGCCGTTCGGAGGCGCTGCGGCCCGGGGCCGCCCGGCGTCAGTGGAAGCTGTCGCCGCAGGCGCAGCTGCCGCCCGCGTTGGGGTTGTCGATGGTGAAGCCCTGCTTCTGAATGGTGTCCTCGAAGTCGATCGAGGCGCCGTCGAGGTAGGGGACGCTCATCTTGTCGACGACGAGGCCGACGCCCTCGAACTCCACCGCGGCGTCGCCGTCGAGGGTGCGCTCGTCGAAGTAGAGCTGGTAGATGAGGCCGGAGCAGCCGCCGGGCTGCACCGCGACGCGCAGGCGCAGGTCGTCGCGGCCCTCCTGCTCGAGCAGGCTCTTGACCTTGGCGGCGGCGGTCGGGGTCATCGAGACGCCGTGGGCCGCGCTGGGCGGGGTGGCGAGGGGGGTCGCCGTCTGGTCGGTCAGTGTGTCTGACATGTCACTCCTCAGGGGACGGGCGGAACGGTCGTCGTGCCTTCCGGGATTCTACGGCTGCAACCCGGGTGGTCACCCGGGTATTCCACGACCGGTGGTCAGTCGCGGTGAGCGGCGGCGCGGAGCAGGAACAGCGCCTCGGTCTGCGCGGCGCGCTTGAAGACGCCCAGGTGCAGCGACTCGTTGGGGCTGTGCGCGCGCGAGTCGGGGTCCTCGACACCGGTGACGAGGATCTGCGCCTCGGGGAACTCGCGCACGAGGTCGGCGATGAACGGGATGCTCCCGCCGATCCCGGTCTCGAGAGGCTCGCGTCCCCAGGCGTCCGCCATCGCGCCCTTCACCAGGTCCACGGCCCAGCCGGTCGCGTCGACCAGGAACGGGCTGCCGGTGTCGACGTCCTCGATCGCGAGGTGGGCGCCGAACGGGGAGTTCGCCCGGAGGTGGCTCTCGATGGCGGCGAAGGCCTCCTCCGCGTCCTGGCCGGGGGCGATGCGGGCGCTGATCTTCACGCGCACGGACGGGACGAGGGTGTTGGAGGCGTCGACGACGCTGGGCGCGTCGATCCCGGTGACCGTGACGGCCGGCTTCGACCACAGGCGCGAGAGGATCGCGCCGGTGCCGATCGGCGAGACCCCGTCGAGCAGCCCGGAGTCGCGGCGGAGGTCCTCCTCGGTCGTCTCGGGCACCGCTCCGTCGTGCTCGGTGAGGCCGGCGACGGCGACCGAGCCGTCCTCGTTCCAGAGCGTCGCGAGCAGGCGGACCGCCGCGAGCATCGCATCCGGGACCGCTCCGCCGAGCATGCCCGAGTGCGAGGCGTGCGCGAGAGTGCTGACGGTGAGGGTGAAGGTGACGTTGCCGCGCAGGCCCACCGTCAGCGCGGGGGTGTCGACGTCCCAGTTGTCGCTGTCGGCGACGATGATCGCATCCGCGCGGAGGGCGTCGTGGTGCTCGCGGAGGAAGGTGGGGAACGAGCGCGACCCGAACTCCTCCTCCCCCTCGATGAAGAGGACGAGCCCGAGGTCGTGGTCCTCGCCCGCGACCTCGCGGAGTGCGCGCACCGCGGCGAGGTGGGACACGACTCCCGCCTTGTCGTCGGCGGCACCGCGCCCGTACAGGCGGTCGCCGCGCACGGTCGGCTCGAACGGAGGCGTCTCCCACGCCGACTCGGCGCCCTGCGGCTGAACGTCGTGGTGGGCGTAGAGGAGGACGGTCGGCGCTCCGTTGCGGGCGGCGCGGGTGGCCAGGACGGCAGGCTGGCCGAGCACGTCGGTGCCGTCGATCGTGGCGCTGTGGATCGCGACGTCGTCGAAGACGCCCGTCTCGCGCGCGAGCTCGGCGATGGCCTCGGCGCTGGCGGCCACGCGGGTCGCGTCGAAGCCGTCCCACGAGACGGACGGGATCCGCACGAGCTGCCCGAGCTGGGCGAGCGAGCGCGGCAGATCGTCGCGGACGGCGGCGAGGACGGCCTCCTCGTCGGAGGAGAGTGCGGGCGGAGTCGGAGCGTCGTGAGCCATGGAGGTAATCTTAAGAGACCCCCGATTCCAAGGACGTTCCCCGTGGCCAAGCACCCGATCGCAACCGACACGCCCGACGACGCCGGCTCGCCCGGCTCCGGGAAGGGCCGGCCGACGCCGACCCGGCGCGAGCAGGAGCTGGCCCGCAAGCGTCCGCTGGTCGTCACCGACCGCAAGCAGGCCGCCCGCGACGCCCGCGAGAAGGCCGCCGTGTCACGCGAGCAGGCCCGCATCGGCCTGGCCGCCGGTGACCAGCGCTACCTGCCGCTGCGCGACAAGGGTCCTCAGCGCAAGTTCGTGCGCGACTGGGTCGACGCACGCTTCAGCCTCGGCGAGTTCCTCATCCCGGTGATGGTCGTCGTCCTGCTGCTGAGCTTCTTCCCGCAGCCGGAGCTGCAGTACGCGACGCTCGTCATCCTCTGGGTGTTCTTCCTCCTCGCGGTGATCGACTGCATCCTCCTCGGCATGCGGATGCGCCGGAAGCTCGCCGAGCGCTACGGCGCCGACAAGGTCGAGAAGGGCATCCGCTGGTACGCCGCGATGCGCGCCCTCCAGCTGCGCGTCATGCGACTGCCGAAGCCCCAGGTCAAGCGCCGCGCCTTCCCCGAGTAGTCGGACGGCGGACCACGAAGGGCCCCTGCGGTCGCGCCTCGCGCGGCTCCGGGGGCCCTTCGTGGTGCACGGCGGGTCAGGAGGCGCGGGCCAGTCCCCGGTTGATGTCCCGAGCCCACAGGGGCCCGCGGTAGATGAAGGCGGTGTAGCCCTGGACGAGGGTGGCGCCCGCGTCGAGGCGCTCGCGCACGTCCTCGGCCGTCTCGACTCCTCCGACGGAGATCACGCAGAAGGCCGCGGGGACGACGCCGCGGATCACGCGGAGCACCTCGAGCGAGCGCGCGGCCAGCGGGGCACCGGAGAGGCCGCCGGCGCCGGCCGCCTCGACCACGGCGCGGTCGGTCGAGAGGCCCTCCCGGGAGAGTGTGGTGTTGGTCGCGATGATCCCGTCCAGACCCAGGCGGACGGCGAGCTCGGCGACCCGGCCGACCTCGTCGTCGGAGAGGTCCGGGGCGATCTTGACCAGCAGGGGCGTCGTGTCGGCGGCGTCCTTGACGGCCGCGAGGAGCGGCTCGAGGCGGTCGATCTCCTGCAGGCCGCGGAGCCCGGGGGTGTTCGGCGAGCTGACGTTCACGACGAGGTAGTCGGCGAGCGGCGCGAGCAGGCGCGTGCTGATCAGGTAGTCCTCGATCGCGTCGTCCACCTCGACCACCCGGCTCTTGCCGATGTTCACGCCGATCACGGGGCGGCGGCGCGCGCTGCGCAGCCGGATCAGCCGTTGCGCCGCGGCCTCGGCGCCGTGATTGTTGAAGCCCATCCTGTTGACGACGGCGCGGTCCGCGATCAGCCGGAAGAGGCGCGGCCGGTCGTTGCCCGGCTGCGCCCGAGCGGTCAGGGTCCCGACCTCGACGTGTCCGAAGCCGAGCGCGCCGAAGCCCAGGACCGCGGTGGCGTCCTTGTCGAAGCCGGCCGCGACGCCGAACGGGGTCTCGAAGCGGAGGCCGAGCGTCTCGACCGCGGGCGTTCCGCGCGGGACGGTGGTCCGGCGCAGGACCGGAGCGAGGGCTCCGAGGGCCCGGATCACCGGGAAGCTCAGGTGGTGCGCCCGCTCCGGGTCGAGGCGGCGCAGGACGGTGCGGAACAGGAGCGGGTACACCCGGGCCTCAGATCTCGTCGGCGCGGTGGGGCACGGAGGTGCGCTCGGCGCGGAGCAGGGTGATCGCAGACTCGAAGTCGTCCAGCGAGTCGAACGCCTGGTAGACGCTCGCGAAGCGGAGGTAGGCGACCTCGTCGAGCTCGCGCAGCGGCGGCAGGATGGCGAGGCCGATGTCGTTCGCGTCGATCTGCGAGGCGCCCGTGGAGCGGATGCTCTCCTCCACCCGCTGCGCGAGCACGGCCAGATCGGTGTCGGTGACGGGCCGGCCCTGGCAGGCCTTCCGGACGCCGCTGACGATCTTCTCGCGGCTGAACGGCTCCACGACTCCGCTGCGCTTGATCACGACGAGGCTCGCGGTCTCGGTCGTCGAGAAGCGCCGGCCGCACGACGGGCACTGCCGGCGGCGGCGGATCGAGAGGCCGTCGTCGCTCGTGCGCGAGTCGATCACTCGGGAGTCGGGGTGCCGGCAGAAGGGGCAGAACATCGAGGGCCTCTCGGTCTCAGGCGAAGCGGGCGTCGACGGCGTCGCCGTGGGCGGGCAGCGCCTCGGCGTCGCTGAGAGCGCGGATGTGCGGGGCGACGCGCTCGAGCGCACCGCGGTCGTACGAGATCAGCTGCTGCGGCCGGAGGAAGGTGTAGGCGCCGAGCCCGGAGGAGAAGCGCGCCTGCCCGAGGGTCGGGAGCACGTGGTTGGAGCCGGCGAGGTAGTCGCCCAGGCTCACCGGGGTGGTCGGGCCGAGGAAGATCGCGCCGGCGTCGTGGATCCGCTCGGCCGTCGCGACGGGGTCGGCCGTGTGCAGCTCGAGGTGCTCGGGGCCGTAGGCGTCGCTGAACGCGCAGGCGAGCTCGAGGTCGTCGACGATCACGAGCGCGGACTGCGGGCCGTCGAGTGCGATGGCCACGCGCTCCGCGTGGTGGGTGGCAGCGGCCTGGGCGGCGACCTCGCGCTCGACGGCGGCGGCGAGCTCGGCGCTGTCGGTGACCAGGACCGCGGAGGCGGCCTCGTCGTGCTCGGCCTGGCTGACCAGGTCGGCGGCGACAAGGCGCGGGTCGGCGGAGTCGTCGGCGATCACGAGGATCTCGGTCGGGCCCGCCTCGGAGTCGATGCCGACCTGGCCGAGCACCTGGCGCTTCGCGGTGGTGACCCAGACGTTGCCCGGCCCGGTGATGATGCTGACGGGATCCAGCCCGATCGAGTCGACGCCGTAGGCCAGTGCGGCGACGGCTCCGGCGCCCCCGACCGCGTAGACCTCGTCGATGCCGAGCAGAGCGGCCGCCGCGAGGATCGTGGGGTGGACGGAGCCGCCGAACGCCTTCTGCGGCGGCGAGACCAGGGCGATGGAGGCGACTCCGGCGGCCTGCGCGGGCACGGCGTTCATGACGACGCTCGACGGGTAGACCGCCTTGCCGCCGGGGACGTACAGCCCGGCGCGGGCGACCGGCTGCCAGCGCTGGGTGACCGTGGCGCCGTCGTCGAGCTCGGTGGTGCGGGGCGGGGGGATCTGTGCGGCGCTGGCGCGGCGGACGCGCGCGATCGCCTCCTCGAGTGCGCTGCGGATGGCCGGGTCGAGGCGGTCGAGCGCCTCGGCGATCTGCTCGGCGGGCACGCGGAGGTGCGGGGGGCGCACGCCGTCCAGCCGCTCCGCCTGGTCGAGGAGCGCTTCCGCACCGCGTTCGCGGACGTCGGCGATCAGCTCGGCGACGACGGGCCCGACGGAGGCGGACGTGCCCGGATTGCGGGGCACGAGGGCGAGGAGCTCGGCGGAGGAGGGACGACGGCCGCGGAGGTCGAGAGTCTGGATCATGGCCGCCCCAGTCTACGCGCCGCCTCGACCCGGAGCGGGCGCACCACCTGAGCTTCCCGGTGATCCGGGCCCTCGGAGCCCTCGCTCCGGTCCTGCGCCG